>JABHLN010000001.1 GCA_018693105.1 Desulfobacterales bacterium
TATGCAAATGCCATAAACCCTTGAATTCATTGGTGGGCCGTGAAGGAATCGAACCTTCAACCTACTGATTAAGAGTCAGGTGCTCTACCTAGTTGAGCTAACGGCCCGTATCAAGATTAAAATCAAAAAGAAAAATGGATTTTTAACAATTTATATTAAAATTGTCAATTTATTTATTCAGGCCAATCCTGTTTCTTCTCTCTCCTTATTCTCTTTTTATCCCTTTTCCAGGATGATTCTCTGCCTTTTTTATATTTCCCTTCATTTTTCTTGTCGTCATTCTGGATTTTAAGTTCGAAAGTCCCTGCTGTGATCTGTTTTTTATATTTTTCTTTTGCGTCAGCTTCCTTTTTCTTTTTAATTACCGGTTTCTGTTTTGGAAGCAGTGGGCCTGTAAAAGAACCAACAGGTAAAAAGCCGGCAAGATAAATCAATTCTCCTGATTGATGGAGAAACACGCCATTATCTATTGCCTGCATTGTATTTACATTAAGCAGGATATGACTCTTCCCTTTTCTTCTACCGATTCTTTCAGCCATATCCTTATTTGGAGAAAGAATTACGTCAGGGTGACTTGTGGGGAAAACCCCTTTTTCCAAAACAAAAGGATATGATTTTTCAGAAACACAGGTAAAAAGAAGATTAGGCGGATTAACAGCCGGCATCATTTGCAAAAGATTTTCACGATTGGCGGCCCGGATATTATCTCCCTTTATTTCTACAGGCGGTTTTGAGATGGTTATAAAAACCTCTTCGATAAAGGCACGACGCACATGCCTCCAACCTTCTTCCTCATTTATGGCTTTAATTAAATCCTTTATTTTTATAAAACCTTCTTTATCAGGTATGAGCCCGAATTCATCAGGCCGGATGCCAAGTATATAAGAAAGGAATTTTGCCAATAGTTTTGGTGATTTCTGATTTCCCATATGGGTTCCAATACTGGTTTAGCTGGTTTAACTGGTTTTATTAGTTTAATTAGTTTTATTGGTTCAATTGGTTTTATTAGTTTTATTGGTTTTTCGCTATCAACAGTCCTCTGTCCTCAGATATTGTACGTGTATGTTAGCAGTTAATCTTTTTTTATACTTTCAGCCTTGAGCTTTCAGCTCCAAGCCCTTCTCAACTCTTTATCTTCTATTCTTCTAATCTTCTGAGCTTCTAACCTTTTACCGTCTGCCCTTTACGAGATATCTCGTTGAACCTATCTCAAATAAGTAGATTGGGTTCGATGGCAAGGCATCTGCCAATTAGAAAGCACAGCATACACGTAGTATGTGAGCATTTTGAGGCGACAGATAACACAGCCATAGGGCGATAGATGCTTTTTTCAGATAGGTTCAATACCCGGTTGACCGTATGCTCATACTTTGATAATTTCCTTAAGGGTCGTGGAAAAAATAATTCTTCAATATGGCGATGAATTTTGGTTTGTATTCGAGGCGTGATGAAGCGTGCATATCGAGATATGCGCGTTTCATCGCAACAAAGAAGACAGAACAAAAAGCGAGCAAGATTGTTGAATTATTTTTTTCCACGACTCTAAGATCTTTTAACAATACGCTTTCAAAATTAAAAGGATATTTTAATATGAATACAAATAATTCAAAAAACCTTTTTAAGCAGGCCATAAAACTTATTCCAGGAGGAGTTAACAGTCCTGTACGTGCATGCAAATCTGTCGGGACAGATCCGTTATTTATTGATCATGCTGAAGGAAGCAGGGTTTATGATGCGGACGGAAATTCTTATATTGATTATATCGGGTCATGGGGTCCCATGATTCTGGGGCACAGACATCCTGACGTCATAAAAGCAATTGAAGCCGTTCTTGAAAAAGGAACAAGTTTCGGGGCGCCTACAGAGCTTGAAATCAAACTCGCAGGGATGGTAATAGAGGCTGTTCCTTCTGTTGAAATGGTTCGCATGGTAAACTCCGGTACAGAAGCAACTATGAGTGCAATACGACTTGCCAGGGGTTTTACAGGAAGGGATACAATCATCAAGTTTGACGGCTGCTATCACGGGCATGCAGATATGCTTCTTGTGGAGGCAGGGTCAGGCGTTGCTACACTTGGAATACCCGGAAGCCCCGGAGTACCGGAATCGGTAATCCAACATACACTTTCCCTGCCATATAATGATATCGACTGCATAAAAGATGTAATGGAAAAACGCGGGGATGAAATAGCATGTATTATTGTAGAGCCAATTGCAGGAAATATGGGTACTGTCCTGCCCGTTGAAGGTTTTCTTCAAACCCTTAAAGAGCTTACGGAAAAACATGGAAGCCTCCTTATTTTAGATGAAGTTATGACCGGATTTCGCGTAGCATATTCTGGCGCACAGTCCCTGTATGGGATATCGCCTGATATTACCTGCCTTGGAAAGGTCATCGGGGGAGGAATGCCGGTAGGCGCATATGGTGGAAGAAAGGATATAATTGAACATATTGCCCCTCAAGGCCCTGTATACCAGGCAGGAACACTATCCGGGAACCCGGTGGCCATGGCAGCGGGTATAGCTACTCTTGAACAATTAAAAAAACCGGGATTCTATGACGAACTTGATGAAAAATCCGGTCGTCTTGCGGCAGGTCTTGAAAGTGCTGCAAAAAAGGCCGGTATACAGACAAAGGGCAGTCGGGTTGGTTCCATGCTTGGCTTATTCTTTACAGATATTGATGTAAAGAATTTCGATGATGCAAAAAAATGCAACCTTGATATGTTTACATCATACTATAAATGTATGCTTGAAAAAGGAATCTATCTTGCCCCATCACAATTTGAAGCCGGTTTTGTTTCTTCTGCTCATACCGATGATGACATTGAAGAAACGATTAAAGCAGCTGAAGAAGTTCTGGTTGGGTTGACTTAGGGGTTTGATGGTTTGATTGGTTCTATCGGCTTAACTGGTTTCATTCATTTGATTTAATAAGGTGTAATATGGCAAGTGAGTTCCGGCGATTCACCTTCTTCCAAAATTTGTATTTTTATCAAATATTTTTTATTTCGGCATATATTGAACTTTTTCTGTTGATCGGGAACAGAAAACGAAAAATGAAACAGCTAAAGGAGGATGAAAATGACAGATCAGGAAGCTTATCAAAATTTTATCGAATATATGAATAACCCGGTATGGGAGTTTACAGAATCAAAGCATAAGTTACCAATGATCACTTCATTCATCACACCTGAAGAAGCAGAATTTTTAACTGGATTTCCAATGAGAAAGACTAGCCTTGAAGAAATAGCTGAACTGAAAGATATGGATGCCGCTGAGCTTACTCCAAAAATAAAGGCGCTTTGCAGGAAAGGATTGATATACGAGGCTATAGATGGAAATTCGGTTCGTTATAAATTGTGGTCTTCTTCCGAGATGTTTCTTCGTGCAGCTTATTGGTCCGGAAAGGGAAAAGAGCCCGTTAAAAGCCTGGCACCTCATGCGACTAAGTATTACATGGACGGATGGTATGATCAGCACAAGCCCTTTTTGCATCCGGAATTGAGAGCCTTGCCAATTAATGAAACAGTAGAAAGCGGAACAAATTTTTTACCTTATGAGGACGTTCTGAAAGTCGTTGACAATTACGAGTATTACACAGTTTCTCATTGTGCTTGCAGGGAAAGACATAGACTGGACCCGGATTATGTTGACAGCCCCTTTCCCTCAGAAACATGTCTCCATTTTAACGAACTCGGCCGATACTGCGTTGAAAATGGTCTGGGAAGAGAAATCACTAAGGAAGAAACGCTTGAGATTTTAAAAAAGGCGGCAGATGCAGGCTTGGTTCACGGCCTCGCCAACCATCAGGATACTCCCGATACGCTCTGAAATTGTGATATGGAATACTGTACGTATTTCAAGCCTTTTCACCAGTTACAGTTCAACAAGAGCATGGACAAATCGAATTATATGGTCGAAGTTACGCCTGAAACCTGTAAAGCATGTGGCCTTTGCGTGAAACGGTGTCCCATGGATGCAATTGAACTGAAATTTTCCCCCCAAGCGACCAACAAGTTCAGGAAAACGGTAGCGGTTGATAAAGATTTATGCATCGGATGCGGGGTCTGTGTACACAAATGTAAGCCAAAATCGATTACGCTTAAACAAAAAGAAGAAATAACACATCCTCCTAAAACCATGAGGGAACTTGTTAAACTAAATGTCATGGATGCACTTGCCGCTAAGGGAAAAGATGCATGAGAAACTGACTACAATATCTAATTGATCCGGGATTTCGAATAAAATAAGTAAAGAATTCATCGTACTTGTTGTTTGAAAATTGTATGATCAGGTCCTGTTTAAAGCAAACAAAGACCCTTACTGTGTTTTCAGCTTGAAAGTAACAGGAACCTCAACCCACATTTCAACTTTTTTATTACCCTCATAACCCGGTTCAAAAAACCATTTTTCTGCAGATTTTTTAGCCGCCTTGTCCAGAATGCCATAGCCACTGGATTCTAAAATCCTGAGATCAGAAACTTTTCCATCAATAGTAACAAGAATTTCCAATATAACCGTCCCCTGATATCCCCTTCTTTTTGCAGTTTTGGGATATACAGGCGGAGGATTATACCTGTATAGCGGAACAGCTTTTCTTGCCTGAACAGGTTTTTTTGTAACAATCTCTTCGACTGTTTCAACCGCCTCTATAGTCTCTATAATATCTTCTTCCACCTCTTCTATAACTTCTGCCTTTTCAGGTTCAGGTGCTTTAGGGACAGGCTCTTTATGAACTTTTATAATCTTTTTTTGTTTTTGAACCTTTTTTTTTACTTCCTTCTTCTCAGGTTTTGGTTTAACAGGCTCAGGTTTTTTTATTACCTTTTTTACTTCTTCAGGTTTTTTTTCAGGCTTTCGGTATGAAATTGATACGGTTACAGAACTTAGTTTTTCCCTTGAAATAACAGGTACTGTTGTAAACCATACCGGATTTATTTCAAAAAATGCCCAATGAATTAAAATGGCCAGTATTATTGCAGGCAGAATCCGCTTCATTTATTTTTCTGCCTCTGCCTGAAGGGAGATTTTGCCGATTCCGGCATTATTAATCGTATCGAGAACCTGAAAAAGATCCTGATACGGTAGGTTCCTGTCAGCGAAAAGAAGAACGCCTGGCTCAGGGTAACCTTTGATTTTAGCTTTCAGCAGACTGCTAAGATTTTCAATGGAAACATATTCTTCATCTACATAAACCGTTTTATCTTCCTTTACAGAAACTGACAGAACAAGCTTCTTGTCAATTTCGGCTGAAGAAGATGTCGGCAGGTCAATGGTCAGACCATGATGTACAGCCATAGAAAGCATTGCATATATAAAAAAGACAAGGAGCAGAAATACAATGTCAATAAGAGGAAGCATTTCTATCCTTGCTTTTCTTTCTGCCTTAAAATTTATCTTCATTCCACAACCCCATTCTTACCGTTCTCACCTGTAACCATTTTTTCATTAACAATCTCAAGGCTGGTGGCATATTTTTCTATCACAAGTGCTGCCTGTTCCACTCTTGAATTGAAGTAATTGTAAGGAAAAACAGTAAGTATTGCGATTCCAAGACCTGATGCAGTTGTAATAAGAGCCTGGGCAATACCGCCTGTAACAGCCTCAGGATGCTGAATACCTGATGCACCCAGAATTTCAAATGAAGAAATAATACCTAAAACAGTTCCGAATATTCCCATGAGGGGCGCAACAGTAATCATAGTATCAAGCACTCCCATAAACCTTCTCATCCGCCTTATTTCATCAGACGCAGCAGATTCCATGGCTTTAATCATAGAGTATTCACGGTGGAGAATACCGTTTACCAGAATCCTGATAATATAATTCCTTGACCCTGATGCCTTTTCCCTTATGGAATCCCATTTACCCTGTCTGGACAGTTCAAGGATTTCATCAATAAGCCCCTGGTTGTACCGCCAACGAACTCCTACCCAGAAAAATGTGCGTTCTAAAATCACTGCAAGAGTAATAATCGAACATAACAAAAGCGGATACATTACCGGTCCGCCATTTTTAAATATTTCTATCATTTTTTCCTTCCAGCCCGGGATTTACCCGGTATATTATGTGAACCAATACTATGAAAAATCCTCTGCATAAAGTTTCTTTTTTTATTCCAAATTATACTATCACTTCATTACATGTCCATATCAGTCCCAAAATAAAAAACCCGAACCGATATAAAATCGATCCGGGGATTTCCCTTTTTTATCCTCTGATCTTGTTAACTTTGCCATCGAAGTTTAATCACATGTTCGGCAGGTCTTCTGACTTCCCCGCTCTTATAACTGCCTTCCCATTTCAAAAGTATCAGAATACAAAACAGTGGCTATTAGCGTTATAAAAGTTCCTTTTCCATATGAAAAAGGCCGGGGTTACAGCGGCGGGCCCGTCCCTGAATTTCACAGGGTTCCCTATTAAGCGAATTCTTTAAACACCGTAACATGTCTTGGTTATAAATTAATGAAATGTACCGTATCTGTCAAGACAAGATATATTGATGGCTTCGTAAAAAATCCAATATCTGCGTTACACTGCATCCCTCGTCATTGCGGCGTACGTTAAGCACGCCTCATTCCTCGGGGTTTGCGGCGCCTTGATCTTAAACTTTTTACTTTGCCATCTCGAGTTGACTTTTTACGACTTAATCATTATTAACAGTCAGAATATCATTTATGGAAGAATTAATTCTGTCTCGTTCTGACAATCACCGAATCAAGATCGGAACTTTCAGAAAGTCTTTCCCAGTCACCGTCAATAATATAACCGATATGCTCAACCGGCCATGCAGGAGTCTGACCGAAAAAAATACAGAAATAGTTTCCCTGTCGAGTATAGGCAAGTCCACCAGGAGGTATCATAGGTACAGGGCTTTCCTCACCAAGGTCGACTCCTATAGTTCCGTATAATTCTTCTCCCCAGCCGGTAAGTTTTATTTCATACGGAAGATGTTCAACAAAACGAAATGCAATTTCTGTTTCAAGAAGCTCCGCCCTGCAGACAAATTTTCCAAAATCAAGTTCAATTGTTTTCATTACTATCCGTCCAATATTATATTACGTCAGATATTATTTTCCGTCAGATGTTTTTCATTCTCTTTTATTCAATATATATCTATTGGTTATAAAGAACGAGAAAAATAGTTACTTATCCAAAAACTTACCCGGAACAGGAGTAATCCTCTTAAATTTCCCCAGAGGACTTTCATCAATAAGAAGCTTACAGCCGTATACATTTTCAAGGATCTCAAAAGAAAGAACATCTTCCGGCAAACCCATACCTACAATCTCCCCGTCTTTTAATAAAAGCAGCTCATCACTGTACATGGCAGCAAGATTTATTTCGTGGGAAACCATGACAACAGTAACACCTTTATCCTCTTTCAGTTTCTCCATGAGATCCATCACCTTTATCTGGTGTGCGATGTCAAGTGATGCGGTAGGCTCATCAAGAAGTATTACACTGGGTTGCTGGCATATCGCCCTTGCGATAAAAACCCGCTGCCTTTCTCCGCCGCTGAGCTGGTCCAGCTTTCTGTCAGAAAGGTGTTCAACACCTGTAAAAGAGATAGCTTCCCTTGCAATTTCAAGGTCCTTTTCTTCTTCAAGGCCAAGAATTCCCAGGTATGGCGATCGACCCATAAGGACAAGCTCCATAACAGTAAAAGGGAAATCGATTGTAACCATCTGGGGCACTAAGGCTATAGTTCTTGCAAGAGCCCGTCTGGAATATTCTGTAATAGGTTTACCAAGAATGTCCAGTTTTTCATTCCGGGCTTTCTCAATTCCAGATATGGACTTCAAAAGGGTTGTCTTTCCTGAACCATTCGGGCCTATAATTATAAAAAACCTGCCCTTTGGAATTGAAAATGAAATCTCTTTTAATACGGAGTAGCTTCCGTAATAATGGCTCAAATTTTTTATATCTACTGCATTTTGCATCATCCGGCCCTTTTCAGTAGATATATAAAAAGCGGTGCACCGATCATGGCGGTGATAACTCCCACAGGCATCTCTCCCTGCTGGGGAAGAGACCTTGAGAGCAAATCACATAAAACCATATATGTTCCTCCTCCAAGAATACATGCGGGAACAAGGATCCTGTGATCAGGACCGAGTAAAAGCCTGAAAAGATGAGGTACTACAAGCCCAACAAAACCCAGAAGACCGCAATTACTTACTGTTGCACTCACCATAAAGGATGTTAGAACAAGAAGTGTTATCGTTACGAACCTTATATTAACACCCATGGTGTGAGCCATTTCTTCTCCAAGTAAAAGAATATTCATGGAGTTAGAAAAAAGGAAAATAATAAAGAATGCCGGTAAAAGCATAGCTGCCAGTACACCAGTCTGGCCTATATCAATCATGGAAAGATCGCCCATTAGCCAGAACATTATATTGTGTATCCTTGAATCCTGTGTCATGGAAATAAGAAACATTATTATAGCTGAACAGAATGAGTTAACCATTACACCTGAAAGCAGCAGCGATTCTTTCTTTAAAATCATTTGACCTGATGACATGACAAGTATCAGAACGAGAGTTGCTATACTTCCTATAAATGCCATGGAGGAAACACCTGGAAATCTTGAAAACCCCAATAATATTCCAATTATAGCGCCTATTGCTGAACCACCTGAAATGCCAAGAATATATGGCTCTGCAAGAGGATTCCGAAGCAAAGCCTGAAATACAAGACCACCAAGAGAAAGTGTTGCCCCTACAAGAGCTGCCGAAAGAACACGCGGAAAACGTATACGCCAGATTATAGTATCAAGCATTGATCCGTTTCCTTTTTCTCCAATAAGGGCCTGCCAGACATTTTTAATTCCACCGCCGGTAGACCCTATAGAAAGTCCAAGGAAAACAGCGACAGCAAGTAAAATGAGCAGCAGAAAGGAAACAGCAGTAAGACGTTTTAATAAAAAAGGTTTGTTATTATTCATATTTATTATTGCTTTATTTAAATAAAAATCCCGGCCCGAATAAAAATCGACCCGGTAATATCTTCTCAACACCATCAGATAATGAAAAATCACCTTTAAAGTCAAGATATTTTAGGCCGGACCGGATTAGTTTCATTAGTTTGATTTGTTATACTTTAATAATAACTTGACTTTGCATCAAACCTCAGTAAAACAGATATATTGATATTTATTACAAATTCATCAACCTTGATGGCGTCGTAAAAAGTCTCCATCTACTGCGTTATAGCGGTTGATCAGAAGTTCAGCATACTACATGTATGCCTTCACTCCTGACCAACCACTATGCCTTGTATATGAAGATTTTTACTTAGCCATCAGTTATACTTTTGTACGAGTTCATCAACCTTATATTACCTAATATAATAAAATGCCGGTATATGAATATACAGCCCTTGACATGAGCGGGAAAAAGGTATCTGGTATTATAGATACTGAAAGTGCAATGACAGCAAGGCAGAAGCTTAGATCATCCAATATATTCCCTGTCTCAATAAAAGAGGTGTATGCAGACACAGTCAGTAAAGAGCCGGGCTCTCTTTCAATTTCCGTTTCGAATCCGTTTGCCAGAGTAAAGCCATCTGACATATCAATGATGACAAGACAACTAGCTACTTTAATAAGTGCCGGTTTTCCTCTTGTATCAGCAATATACTCTTTAATATCACAGACCAAATCCAGGCAGTTGAAAAGAACATTATCTCAGATCAAAGACTTAATAGAGGAAGGCAGTAGCTTTGCTGATGCCCTGTCGGGATACCCCGGCATTTTCCCATCGATTTATACAAATATGGTTCGTGCAGGAGAATCATCCGGAACACTTGAAATAGTCCTTGAAAGACTTGCCGATATTACAGAAAAGCAGAGAACTCTTATGCTTAAGGTAAGATCAATAATGTACTACCCTGTTGTCATGTTCACCATTGCGACATTTGTTCTTTACTTTATGCTTGTTTTCCTTGTGCCCCGACTCACAACAATATTTTCGGATCTGGAACAGGTCCTACCCCTGCCAACACGATTACTTATTTCTTCCAGCAATTTCTTTTCAACATACTGGTGGCTGTTACTTATTGTGATCCTGGTCAGTGGTGGCACTTTCTACGGGATCAGAAAGACCTCAAAAGGTCTATATTTTATTGACAAATGGACCCTAAAGCTACCTTTCTTCGGGTCGCTTTTCGAAAAACTTTCAATTTCTCGTTTTGCAAGGACACTTGGGTCTCTCCTTGAAAACGGAGTATCGATGCTTACCGCTCTGGATATTGTAAAAAATGTAGTGGGAAATTCACTAATCGCAGAAACTATTGAAAAGTCTGCTATAGAAGTCGAAAAAGGGCACGGCCTCAGCGAAGCCCTTGGAGCTTATAAAGTATTTCCTGATCTGACTGTACAGATGATACAGGTTGGGGAACATAGCGGCGATCTTGAGTCGATGCTTAACAAAATAGCCGACATATACGAGAATGAAGTGGAACTGACAGCTGTTGGTATTACATCACTTCTTGAACCGGCAATTGTAGTTATCATGGCCGTTGTAATAGGTTTTATTGTCCTTTCTATAGCCCTTCCCATAATGGAAATGAATCAACTGGTTCGTTAGAACCTATCTCAAAAATACATCTATCGCCCGATGGCTGTGTTATCTGCCGATTCAAAATGCTCACATACTACGTGTATGCTGCGCTTTCTCATCGGTAGATGCCTTGCCCTCGAACCTAATCTGCATTTTTGAGATAGGTTCTATTGTTTTTTTGATTATCAGAACTTGATAAACTCGTAAAAAAGTATATTCAATGGCTAAGTAAAAATCTTCATTTACAAGGCATAGCAGTTTATCAGGAGTGAAGGCATACATGTAGTATGTCGAACTTCTGATCAATCGCTATAACGCTGTAAATGGAGACTTTTTACGACGCCATTAGAACTTGAAGTTTAGTGAGACTATCAGGCCTAAATCATTATTATAGTTTCCAAGACTGATACTTGTACTTTGCTTCAGCCTTTGAATAAATTTTCTGTTCTCATCTCTGTTATACTTATGGGCACTGGTTTTAGCACCGTAAATATTACCTGAGTAAAATCCCAGTTCAACAAAAGTTATAATGCTTCCAAGGGCATCATTTCCATTATCAAAAGATTCATATGCAGCATAAATAAGAGCGCCGTTTAAGAGAAATGCTACGAGTGCATCCCTGTATCGGCCACAATAAGCAAAGCCTGCCCCGGGAATTACTGACAAAGCCGCCGCAAGGTCAGGGCTTTTCACAGGCATGGCTTCATTTTTATTTTTCCTTACTCTTTCAAGTTCAGCAGAAATTTTTCCAATTCTGTATTTCCCCCGATTTTTTCCACTTATCTTTTCAAAATATTCAGAAGCTTTCCCCCACGAATCTGCAGGCCCCTCTTTTTCGAGCCATGATTTATCAAGATATATCCATCCGGTCTTGTAGTATGCGCCGTCTTTTACATCAATTGCATCATTTAACAGTGCAAGGTTTCGAAGAGTGTTGATAGCAGGGCCGAACCTGTTCATCTTCATGTAGCATTCGCTTATCTTAAAAGCAGATTCGATAGCGAGATCAGTTGTCAAATATTTCTCTTGAACAACGCTGAAAGCATTCACAGCTTCCTTATACTGCCTGTTATAATAATAAGCCATTGCTGTTTTGTATAATACTAATTCGGCTTTTTTATTATCAGGAAAGAAATAAAGGAATCTTTTATATTCATCTATTGCTCTTGAGTATTCCCCGTCTGAAAAATATTGTTCTGCAAATTCATATTGTTTTTCTGAATCTATCCGGATTGTTTCCGCATGCAACTGTACGACAGATACAAAAAACATTAATAAAAGCATCAATTGGGAAAAGCGATTTAATACTATTTCTGAGTTAAAAAATTTAGATCTCATTATCATACCGGTTATTTCCACCAGAAATCATTATTATCTACAGGATCATAGCAGCTAATTTCATCATTCCTGAAAAATTTCGGGCTATTTTTATACTCATCACCACCGCATCGCATCAAACGATCACATGTCATAATCCACCCAATAACAGCACCATGCTCTTTTAATGTTTCAGCCGAATACGCAGAGCAGGTGGGAGACATTGAACAACGATCACTATCAACACTTGATAAGTATTTTCTGAAAAAACTGACCATACTTAATAAGGGCGTTCCACCTTCTTTTTGATTACCATCAAAATGCTCTGCATTTTTATATTTGTTAACGTGCTTCGTTTCAACATATTCCGCATGAAAGTCATATTCTTCGGAAAAACCGTAGCACGGGAACAAAAACAAAAAGCATGATAAAGTCCAGGCATGAAATTTTTGTATTTTAAAAAGTTTCATATAAAGCCCTTGCTACTCCTGGGTTACCCTAAGTACCTCAGCTATGCTTGTGACTCCATCAAGAACTTTTTGTATTCCGTCATGACGGAGACTAACCATGTTATTTTTTAATGCAATGCTTTTTATCTGGTTTGAATCATGCGTCTTTAATATCATCTTTTTCAGATTTTCATCCGGAATCATTATTTCAAAAATACTTTTCCGCCCCCTGTAACCTGTGTTAAAACAATCAGGACATCCTTTCGCACGATATATAACCTTGTCTTTAAAAACTTCAGCACCAACTCCAATGCTTTCCATGGCCTCATCATCAGGTTCATAGGGCATACGACATTCAGTGCAAAGAACTCTTATAAGCCTCTGGGCAACAACTGCTGCAATTGAAGAGGAAAGAAGAAAAGGTTCAACCCCGATATCAACTAAACGAGTAATAGCACTGGCAGAGTCATTTGTATGAACTGTAGAAAAAACAAGATGTCCTGTAAGTGCAGCCTGAACTGCTATCCCTGCAGTTTCTTTATCCCTTATTTCACCTACCAGTATAACATCAGGGTCCTGCCTTACTGTAGATCTCAAACCACTGGCAAAGGTAAGCCCTATTTTGGGGTTAACCTGAACCTGACCAATGCCTTTAAGCTGGTATTCAATCGGGTCTTCAATTGTTATAATATTAATTTCCGGTGTATTGATTGAAGAAAGGGCTGCATAAAGAGTGGTCGTTTTACCGCTTCCTGTGGGGCCGGTAACAAGAATAATGCCATTTGGAGATTTTATAAGTCTTTTTATTGTTTCCAGGTTTTCAGAATTGAGTCCCAGCTCGGAAAGACTGAGAAGAGAAGTGGATTTATTAAGAAGCCTTAAAACAACACGCTCTCCAAATGAAGTAGGGATTGTCGAAACCCTTATATCAATATCCTGGTCGCCCCTTTTTACTTCTATTCGTCCATCCTGGGGAAGGCGTTTTTCTGCAATATTCAGTCTTGCCATTACTTTTATCCTGGAGATCAATGCCGGCTGAACATGCTTTGGAGGAGATAGAAGATCGTAAAGTATACCATCAACCCGATAACGGACCTTGAAACTATTCTGGTAGGGTTCTATATGAATATCACTGGCACGGGCTTTTATAGACTGAGAAATTATATGATTAACGAGTTTTATTAAAGGAGCATCACTGGTATCATCCAGAAGATCGGCCGTCTGTTCAATTTCACTTATTATGGAGCTTCCATTATCTTCCATATCCTGCACAAGCTGTTCTGCAGACCCGCTTCTGTGATCATATGCGGTATTAATAGCTGAAAGTATAGACTCTTTGGAAGATAAAACAACTTTATATTTCCTGATGCCAAGTATCCTGACCAGATCATCTAAAGCATGAAAACAGGCAGGGTTATTTATCGCAAAAACAATATCGGATATCTGTTTCTGGTTCTCACCATCATCCTGTTTTTCAGAAGGTTCATGATCCGGATCAATATTTGCCATAGGAATCATGAAGTATTTTTTAAGGAACTGAATAGGCATATTTTCAGTCAGCTCCGTTCGGGCATTCTCCAATGAAAGAACCGGTTGGAATGGTATATTGTATTTTATGCTTAATGATTCGAGAAGCTGGGATTCAGTGATGACACCGTTCTCAACAAGTATATCACCTGTGCTCCCCCCCTGCTTGCTTTGAAGTAGCTTAGCATCCCTGTAATCTTCTTCGGAAACACCAAGACACTCATTAAGTATATCAAAAAGGTTTTTTTCCATTTATATAATTTTGACTGATTTATTGTGCAGCTATTAATAACATAATAAGATATAAGAAACTTCAAACACACTTTAATTTGTCCAATAATTTAACCGGATTTAAAAAGGACTGCAATCCCGGTTCTTAATTATTTTTCATTTCCTTCATACATCTTGATATTTCCTTCCTTTATCCTGTCAATCTTATCCTTCTTCTCGGTATATATCTGCTTGATATCTTCTTTATCGGATATAACACGAGGCGTCAGGAATACATAAAGATTTGTTCTTTCCCTTGATTTACCGACGGATTTAAAAAGCAGGCCGACACCCGGAAGGTCTCCAAAGCAGGGGACTTTGTATTGTGTATCGGAAATCATATCATCGATAAGCCCTCCTATAACAACGGTATTATTATCCTGAACAATAACCGTAGTATCCACTGTACGTTTTAATGTGGTAGGCTGTGTTGGAAGGCTTGTCGTCATCGCACTTAAATCCAGCCGTTCCACAACCTGGATTATCTTAAGGCGGACCAGTTTGTCCTTGTTTATCTGGGGAGTAATCTTCAATGACAGCCCCACATCCTTGTATTCAAAATTCTGGTAATCACTTGTTGAGGTTGATTCCGTTTTTGTCATGTATGGTATGTTTCTTCCCACTGTAATGGTCGCTTCTTCATTATCGGTAGTTAAAATCTGCGGAGTTGAAAGTATATGAACATCCTTGTCTTTCTGATATGCCTGTATTACGGCACCAAGGCTTGGGAAACTTACATCACCGATTTTAAGTACCTCTCCAAAAATTCCAAGTGAAAACCCAAGGGGTAATATACTAGCATTTGCACTGTTTACTCCTGAAATACCGGCGAGGTTACCGGTTCCTGCGTTAAAGCCGCCACCGGCTGCACCGTCTGTTCCATTATGACTTACCTTTGAGCCTGAGACCCATTCAGCACCAAGATTTAAACCCTTGTCTACATTCACCTCCATGATAAGGCATTCGATATAAACCATTGACCTTGGAATATCCAGCTTCTTTATTATTTCTTCAAGAACAAGATAATCTTCCTTTTCAGCCATGATAATAAGACTGTTTGTGGACTTATCTGCGGTAATTTTAACCGATCCCGATACAATTGGGGCCTTTTTTCCTTTTTCAGATGCTCCCGGTTTTGAAGAAAGAGATTGAAGTACTTTTGCAAGATCTTCGGCGGTAGCATTTTCCAGGTAGTAAACATGAATCTTTTCCTTTCCCCTGGGCACCGCTTTGTCCAGTATTCTAATAAGCCGTTTTACTCTTTCGGTATCGGATTGATTTGCAAGAACAATTATAGTATTTGTCCTTTCATCAGAAACAAACCTGGCCGTATCAATCCTTGACTTGGCCTTGCTTTTACCGGATGACTTAAAAATCGACTCGAGGGTTCTCAAAAACTTTTTCGAATCTGCAAATTCTAGGGGAATTATCGAAATTTCGTTACCAATGCCGGTAACATCAATATTTTTTATAATTTTTATTAGTCGTTTAATATTTGAATACATATCTGTTACGATAAGAGTATTTGTCGGCGAATAAGCAAGCATAACACTGTTTTTTGAAATTAATGGCGAAAGAAGACGCTTTATTTCGTCAGGGTTGGCATAGTTCAGTCTAATTATCTGTGTAACGACTTTATCTTCTGCAGATGACGCTTCACGTTTCAATAAAGTTTCAACATTCATCGTCTTCGCGCTGGGCGAGGAAACAATTTTAATAACCTCACCAGCCTTAACAGTAGCAAACCCGTGAACATCAAGAACAGACTCAAAAACCTTGTAAGCCTCCTTCACAGAAATCTTTGAAGGAGATATTATTGTCACCTTCCCCTTTACACGATGATCCACAATAAAATTTTTACCTGTAAGCTCACTTATAAACTTAATAAAGACCTTTATATCCACATCGTTGAAATCAATAGAAACGAATTGCTCTGCTCTTGAATTGTTCTTTACCTGGTTTGTACTTTCCAATAATGACTTTTCATTACCCGGGCTTTGAACAGGTTTAGCATCCACAATGTCGAACCGTGGAAAAAGAAAGATTAATATCAATATAGAAATAATAACTTGTAGTTTTATTATCCTCATTTTTTTATCCTGTGATTTTTTTTATCCTGTGATTCTATGATTATTTTATATTATATTCCATGTTTTTAACCCGGCCTCTTCGCTTTATCTGTATTTCCACTTTAGAAGCCGTCTGTAAATTCTGATAAAACTTTAAAGCATCTTCAACAGATTCAATATCCTGACCGTCAACACCTATGATGATATCCCCGGTGCTTAATCCCATTTCGCTATAAAAAGACTTAGGCCTGACCCGTCCGAGTATAAGACCGTCAGGCTTGCCGTTTTTAAAATGCGGCTGTATCGAAACCTGCTTCATCAATTCATTGATATTTCCAAGTGCATTGTCAATCTTCGAACGATTTATACTGATACGCTGAGTTCTTGTTGTAGCGGAAGAAAAACCTTTTCCTAAATATGATCTTTTTTCACTTTTTCCACTTGTTACTCTTTTATTCCTGCCAATGTTCTTGTCACTCATCTGGAGTACTTCATCCCTGCCGTCGACACTCAGGACGACCTTTTCTCGCAGAATTATCTTAACTCTGGCATTCTGTATAGTATCACCAATTCTGTAGAGAGCCTGCTTCCTGGTCTTAGTCTCCTCAATAACAGCATATGACCCACCATTTTCCCCTGAAACAGTACCCCATAGTTTAAGGTTCAACTTGGTCTGTTTTAGTGCTTTAAGGTCAATTATATCAGCCTTTCCTCTTTCAGTACTTATATTAAAGATATTTCGTTCAATTATTTTCCCGTATTCTGAAAATGGCTTATTAACAGCAATTATGGAAGCCGAAGCCTCATTACCAGATATCTTGTCGAGCAAAACGTTGTCACCTTTTGATGATATTGTCAGATATAAACCGTTTACAGCAAAAAAAACGGCAACGGTTATCAATATCAGGTTTACTATGGCAAAAGAAATTTTCATAGAGTATTATTAATTAAATCATAAAAAAAGTATGTGAGCAGCTTAGTGAAAAGTCTCCATTTACTGCGTTATATTGTTTGTTAGTCTAATTCAAGGAAAAACCAGGTTTATCAAAAGTTCCGTATATCCTGAAAGGTATTGATTTTTCACCGGATTTACCTTTAAGGAAAATCCCCAAAGGTACCCCCATTCCAACGTTGGAAAGAAAAGAGCCCTCTGGCCCTATTGTCCCGTTTATATCCAATATACTCATGCTGGCAGGGTCATTTACTATAACAGAGCCGGTAATAGTCCCGTTTACCTGTGGTCCATTGAGATCACATTTTTCGATTTCCAGCCTCCGGTTACTGAATGATAATTCTCCCTTAATGTAATCAAAAATCAATCCATCTTCCAACTTAAAAAAATCAGGAGCAAATTCCACTCTGCATCCGGTTAAATTAAAGAAAGAGTTCAATGTATCCCCGGATTTACTTTCATTTTTGTATAAAACTTTTCCGTCAACACTTCCTGTAATATGAAAACCTGAAAAATTTTGAACTGCAGGTATTTCATCTATCAGGATATCTTTAAAGTCAGCATCGATATTTACCACTCCTCCTGAAGTATCTCCTGAAACAAAACCATTACCTTTCACAACACCGCCAAAAGCCTTGGATTTAAAATAGAATTTTTTCTTTTTCTTAGCCATAGAAAAAAGCCCCGGAACAATCTTTATCTCTTCAGATTTAAATAAAAGATCATTCTTATCATAAAGGCTGACATCAATCAGTTTTAGTCCGGGAGGAAAAGAAGGTTTAATATTATTAATTATAATACTTAAATCAGGGTTTGCCTTATTCAGGTTTACCTTTATATAACTTGCCACCTTTTCTGAAGGGAAGAGGTAATAAGCAAAGACAAGTGTAATAAAAAATATAAATAAAGGGTATCCAATCAATTTTAAGTTTTTATTCATAATCATAACATTAATAATCAGCTAGTTCCGAGTTCAATTATTTATGAACGTGTATAAAGTAAAACCGATGGCTAAGTAGAAATCTTCATATACAAGGCATAGCTGTTAATCAGGAGTGAAAGCATACATGAGTATGTTGAATTTCTGATTAACAGCTATAAAACAATAGGTGGAGAGTTTCTACGACGCCATTAATTATAGTATCATTACGGTTTCTACCTGTAAAACCGCATCAACAGTTCTTTTTAATTCCCCTTTCCTATATATGGAAAGCCTTTTTATATACACCATCTTCTTTGAGGTTTCTATTTTGTACAGACATGAAACCAGTTGTTCCATATTTATCCCCTCAAGCTTCATCTCAACAGATGATATCTTGTACTGACCGTCTTTGTTCCCTGAGGTAGAAGGCTTCATATATGTAATCCGGTCTTTAACCCCGGCTTCGCCGGCAAGTTTATCAAGAAAGGAAAAAAGCCTGAACCCGCTACCTCTTGAAGCAAAATCAAGCCTGGATATATCTGCTTTTTTTTGTATTACCTGATACTCGGATTTCATGGCAAGCATCTGCTCAATATCTTTTGTCTTTATTTTTATTGTCCTTCGAAGCATCTTCTTTTTGTCAAGATAAGGTGAAACTATAAAGCTGCTAAAAACAAATAAAAATATCACAGCTATTGCCGTGTATAAAGAATATCTCTCTCGTTTACTCAGGTTCAGGGCCATTTTTATTACCCGCCATAAATTAACCGGAAAAAGTTTTTTGGTTAATTAATTATTTTATACTTTTTGCCTACACTACCAACTATCCCTACAAATCTATTAACTATAAACTACAATAGTATATTAAACTGAAACCTTACACGATTTCCCGATCTATCAGTATTGGCAGAACTTATAACAACACTTCTAAATAACACTATTTTTTCTAGTCGGCCTTTAATATCATCAACAGAATTAAACGTGTCTGTATTTCCGGTTACAAGAACGGAATCAGTACCAATCACCAGCCGTGTAAATTCCACATCAATGTTTTTTTCTATAACCCTGCTGATTTCATCAAGTATGTCAATTGAACGTATATTTCCCCCCGTATCCTCGGGTATCATCTGCATTTTCCGGGTTTCACCGATTTTCACCTTCATCTGCTGAACAGGGTCGACAATCCTTTTGACATCCGGAAATGTTGATGTAAAAATCTCCCTTATCTGTATCTCCATAGTCTTTATACTTTTATTCATAAGGTAATAATCAAGAAATGAATTAAATGACATGAATAAAAGGACAGCTATCAATAATATACCTGTTACAATAAAGTTATTTCTATATTTCAACCATAGACTGCCTGCTGCAAATGAACCCCTTCTGAAATTCAGACAATCAATTCCTTCAATTTCAATTGCTGCAAGAGCAAGAGCATTATCAAAGCATCCGGATTTCATTATATCGCCGGAATAATTATCTACATAGATATCAGTATTCTGAATAAGGTTTAAATTGTTCACAGGCATACCCAGATAGTCTGCCATGGCTTCCCCGCGACCGTCAGCAATAGAACCGCTACCGGTTATTAAAACCTTTTCCGGCAGGCTTTCTTCTCCAATAATATCTTCTGCTGCAGATAATGTATGACCAATCATTTTGCATAGCGAATAAATACCGGTTGATTCTACATGAGCATGTAAAAAAGAACGTGCAAGGCATATTCCACGAGGATTTATTACAAAAAGAGATGAAAAATCAGTGCCTATATCAACAAGAAGGCAGTTCATGGCCATGTCTGATAACCCGTACATGTATAGAGCGGTGGGATAACCGCCGGCAGTAATAATTTCCGTGGAGAGATTATGTTTATTAAAACAATCAAGAAAAGAACCCAACATATCCTTTTCAACTGCGACTGCTATGAGATCAGTATGACCTGAATTTTTATGTAGATTTGAAGGTTTTAATATCTGGGAATCAAATATCAGGTTTTCCACAGGCATCGAAAGGTTAGATTCCATCTCATATGGAAGAAGTTGTCTTATTTTTTTAGGTCCTAGTGGCGGAACACTAAGATTTCTGAATGATATTCTTTCGGGGGGAAGTGAAGCAATACAATCAGAGCCGGTAATATCAACATTCTCTCCCATTTTGTTTAGCAGGGCATCAATACTATCCTTGACATTGTTATTATCCTCAACAGGGACAAAATCGAAATATTCTACCCACTTTCCCTTCAGGGTACTTTTAACCAGAACTGCCGATACAGAATCGTGCTTAATATCAAGTCCAAGTGTTTTTCTGCTCATAATATTCCGGAAATTAATAAGTTAAATAAAACGTGAAAAAATTCTCAAAGGTCTTATAATATAAATTATTCCTGTTTCCAACTTAATACCCTGCACTTCCATTTCCCGCCATTTTTGTCAACCTTATTTTGTACACGCTGAACAATTGCAACGGTCTTCATTTTCATGTTATTCAACACGGCAGATGACTCAATTCGGAAAAAATCACTTTCCGTCGTTATCAGTTTCGAATCTATCTCAGTATCACTACATCCCGGAGCATCCCTATACCACGAAATATTATCAAGGTTGTGAACAAATTTAGAATCGGAAGTTTCCTGCCGGTAGTTTACAATATCCACAGCGAGATCTTCCTGGCCGGTTGGAAGAAGTGCTGCTATCACTGGAAGTCCCGCTGTATTTATATTAATTTTCCCTTTAAAGGCAAAACCTCTTCCATCCACCTTTTTCACATACTTCGTCATGCCGTATACTGTAAGGAATTTTGAAATGCCGAAACTGCCGCCGGCAAGATAAAAAAGTTCGCTTGTTATACCCTTTATGCGCAATAGTTCGTCAATATGTGCTACCGGACCGTTTCTGCACAAATATGGGGAATCAAGACTTTCATAATAGCTCGACTCAGCCCCGTTAAGCCCTGTAATGGCATCGTCATCATTTGAATCCAGCCAGTCCTTTACACTGTTTATAATATCAATTGTTGCATTCAGTTCAGCGGCCTCATCTATGGAAACAATTGGTCGTAAGAGTTTGTCCCAAAGTTTTTTTTGTGAAACATTGAATTTCTTACCTTCAGGAAAGTCCACCAAAGCATTAACCTGTATTTTTGATAATTCATCAGTTATTTTTAATGTGATGTTCCCATTCTCAAAACCATAATCTTCCAGAATTTCTTTGATTTTTTCAGTGTTTGCCCAGTCTTCCTGCAGCGAATCAGATTTTGTTTCTTTTTTATCATTAATAAGTACACCCATACCGATAGCAATACCGGATGATGCCATCTGCATCAGTGTAATTCGATCCCTTGATGCTGTAGAAGAAATAACCGCAGAACGAACCCTCCTGTTAAGTTCAAAAACTATAACTATCAGGAGAGATATAAGTGACAAGGTCACAAGCAGGGCAACTCCACGCTCATTTTTTATTTTTTTTACAAGCATAAGATCTTTTTTAAATGATGTCCTTTAATGACTGTTGCATAATTCATCAGTTATACTTTTTACGAGTTCATCAAGTTTTCTTCCTGAAAACCTTAAGTGCAACCTTTGTCTCAAAATGAAAAGAACCGTAATCATCACCGATTTCAAGTTTTATTCCTATTGCTTGAGGAGTAGAGTATCCATGCTCATCTGAATCGGAATCCCAGGCATCATATACTTCTCCTTCATCATCAAAATATCTGAATACCAATGATTTAACATTTTCGCACAGGACAGGGTCACTATCCTTAGGTTCAAACAATTTGGACAGCTGAAGGTTGTCTGATCTCTTCAACACGTAATCTCCATCGTCAGGTTCATGAATGTAATAGATTATTTCAGCTATACCTTTGTCGCTTTTATTTTCAAAAGAAATATGTTCATGGGAAGTAAACCGTAATTTTGAAAAACCTGCATCCCCATCAAATCGGGTTTCACCTTCAATACGGAATGGGTCAGAATCGCTGTTAAACGCCGGTATGACATATGCAGGAGGCATAGAAACATATATTGACTGCAGATCGTTTACTATTATTTTCATGCAGTCCTTTGCAGTCTCATATGATGAAATACCCCTGTCTACTGCTTCGGTTGTAGTAGAGACCGCATTAAAAGAACTGAACAGGGCCGTCATAATGATGCCGAAAACAAAAATTGCGACCAGTATTTCCAGTAAAGTAAAGCCGTATGAAATCTTCCTGTTATCCATATTTTTTTTAATATATAAGTTTGTAACTCCTGAGATTGTATGATTCTCTTTCATCATCACAGGTTATTTTAACATCAATTTTTTTTAAATCCTGTGCGATATTTCCGAGGAGTTCGGACTCTACTTCTTCTATCAATACTTCCCATAAATACCCTGGAAAATCATCACCAAAATCACCTGAAGATTCAGGCATATCAGCTTGAGGCTTTGTTTCAATATCAGCCATTAACTTTTGGGCAAGTAGAGGAGCGACTATATAAAACCTTGAAGCTTTACTGGCCACTATTGTCTGAGCCTGCATTCTAAAGACAGCAACAAATACGATTGCGATTATTGAAATAGAGGCGAGCACTTCAAGAAGTGAAAACCCTTCATCTTTCAAATTCAACATACTCATTTTTAAACCTGACTTGAGACAAAAAGGGTTCTATAAAAAAGGTATACTGATTATCTTTATCATCAATATGAATAAGCGCCTTGTCAGAATACCCTTTCGCATAGAAGCATATTTTAGTATTTCCGTATTCTATTTTCCCCTGTCCGGGGAATTCAACATCCCTGATTCCAATACCTTCGGGTAATTTGTAGCTGTTTTGTACAGCTTTATTTACCTCGGCTTCTGTCATTTTTTCATGTGTAATCCATAGGCTGTTTGTGTCTACTCCTATATGCAGAGCGTACTGTCTCTGCTCAATAAATGCTTTTTCTTTCAAGGACCTTGACTTCAAGATCACCCAGCGTGAAACCCTGTTTGTATTATCAGTAAAAACCGTCCCCTGAAACCTGGGTATTGAAAAGAAAAGCATTATTGAGACAAGCATGATCACAACAATGAGTTCAATAAGAGTGAATCCATTGCTCTTAGTTGAGATAGACATATGATGGATATATTAGTTTTATTGGTTTAATTAGTTATATTGGTTTTATTGGTTTAGTTAGTATTATACGTTGAAACGGCTATTGGTTTTGTTTTTAAGCAGTTAGACCACTATAACTAATAGAACCAATCAAACCAATAAACCGGTGTTGTGCCCCTATTCCACATCCCAGTTACTGATATCCTTGTCAGCATCTTCGCCTCCTGAAAGGCCGTCAGCACCATATGAAGCAATATCAAAATCCCCATGACTGCCGGGAGAAAGATAAATATATTCATTACCCCAGGGATCCATTGGAAGCCCTTTCTTCAAATAGCCTCCCTTCCTCCATTTTTTCGGTACCGGAGCTGTTGCCGGAGCTTCAATAAGTGCCTGAAGCCCCTGCTCGGTGCTGGGATATACACCATTATCAAGCCGATATAATTCCAAGGTGGTTTCAAGACTTCCGATATCTGTTTTCGCCCTTGTAATCTTTGCATCATCCGTTCTTCCGATTAATTTTGGCGCAACAGAAAGAGCCAGTATTCCGAGTATTACAATGACAACCATTATTTCAATTAGTGTAAATCCACTGTCCCAAACTTTTCCTGAACAAATATTTCTTCCCATTATTGCTCCATGCTCGGATATATATCTTTGTTTAATTTTGATGTTTTTGTAAAAAAAATAACTGATGGCTAAATGTTTCCATTATGGAGGAATTTGCAATACCGTCAGTTTAACATGGTCGGTTAACTATTACTTATAATATAAGAATTGTATGATCAAGCGTAAAAAAATAAATGAGAAAAATCAGCATTTTAACAATATACGCAAAAACCTGTCGATTTTGGCTATATTTTCCCCTTTTCGCATAAATACAAATTATTATAATTTGTTATGAAATAAAACCATATAGTTTTAAATCGCATCAATCATCAACATGAAAATAATGGAGCGGCAGGTATCATGATCGGCGAGCCTCAACCCTGATATTGAAACATCCGGGGGGGGGTAATGTAAGATCAGTTGGTATATTGGAGTTCAGGGGGGCTTTGTTAAAGATATTTTTTATCAAAACGCCCCTGAATGGGTGCTCAATAGACACCTATTTCGTTCCGACAATCGTCACCTCAATATTTCTGGACCGGGGACGGTTGTCATGGTTTATTGCAACAACCTGCTGCCACGTGCCAAGCTTTAGTGATCCGTTTCTTACAGGAATGCATATCGAGGGTCCGAGCATTGCTGCCTGTACATGGCTGTGACCGTTTCCGTCATTCCAGGCTTTTTCATGTTCATAATCCAGCCCTGGCTCTGCAAGCATTGTTATAGCTCTTTTTAAATCCTCAATAACACCTGGTTCATATTCAATAGTAGTCAATGATCCTGTAGATCCGACTATCGTCGCAGCAAGATTTCCTTTGGTAATTGGGGATTTTTCAACCAGACAATCAAGTTCGGCCGTAATATCACAAATATCCGGTCCTATATCCAAATCAATTGTAATTGCCTCAGTATATAATAAAACAGACATGAGATCCTTCTTAAATACCTTCGCATAAAATTCGTTTTTACAGATCCCTTAACGCAACCCTACATCCCAGTTCCATTTTCCGGGTCGTTGTTTTAATTGAACACCTTTAGGCAAATGTTCTTCCATATGGACAAAAAGTGAGTAACCGGCTTTCATCAATACTTCTCTTTGTTTTTTTATATCCAGTATCCAATTGGGATATACCCAGTAGTCGGAAAAGTATTTTTTTACCCATCCCTTTTCTCCACGAGGGCTCGTGAATGCTTTTGAAGTTTTTATGTCTTCGGAAACAGTTCTGGATATGCAAAATGGCCAGTTACCGGAAATAACTATACCTAAAGGCAAAGGAGAATGCTTCGGTAGTTTATAATAGTCCTCACTTCCTAATTCGGGGCTTACAATAACACCGGAAAACCCTGCATCTGACATTGCTTTAATTGAAAGAGGATTTGCTATATTACAGAAAGGCCCTGCCCAGAGATTAAAACCTTTAGTCTTAGGGAAAAATGCCGTTTGCCAGGGGGCATTAAGTACAAAATTTCGCCCTCCTCTTTTTATAAAACTACCTATAGACTCCCTGAGTTTTTGTTCATCATCAGGCCACACTACCGGAGGTAGCCACCACCAGTTTCCTCTTATAGTGTTTTTCTTTGGCAAATGTTCCGAATCCGAAGCTGACATCCAGAGTCCAGGGATCTGTCCTGCCTTTCCCCTGCCTGCTTTCCGTCTAACCACCATTTCAACAGGTTTAGCAGGTTTTCTGCCTTTTTTTGGAAGCCTCACGGTAAAATCCGAAGGCTTAACTAAAATCGGGTCTCTCCTTGCAAGCTCTTTTTCAAGTCCTCTTATAAGGTCAGACAACCCCTTTTCTCTTCTGTCTATAAGAAAAACAGGGGTTCCGTTTAAAGGAATATTTTTTGATGGGACCTTCAGATATAAACGGCCCTTTTTGGGTACAGATTTTGTCACCTTAGAGATTGAATGTCCTAAGCTATCTTCATAACCAATCCTTAGAAGATCACCGGCCAGAAGATTTTCCCTTGGAATAATAAATGTTTTCTGCTTTCCCCCTTTTATAGTTCCCACAAGCATACCTGAACCTGTATGAGTTTTAACACTTACAGGCGGCTGTGGTCTCTGGGGTAAAAAATTATAATGTGTGCCGTGCCGCCCAAGGGCCTGTTCAAGATAAGAAAGAGCCCTTCTTTTCATCTCAGGTTCATTACCGTGGTCTCTCAATAACTTATACGCCGAAACCGTATAATAAACGTAATGCGGCCCTTTTTTCCGTCCCTCGATTTTCCAGGTGGATATTTCAGGTATTGTTAAAAGAACCTTTGCCAGAACATCCACACTCAGATCCTGACATGAAAAAAACCTTTCACTCTGATTCTTCTGTGAATAAACTCTTCGGCATGGTTGGACACAACGCCCCCTTAGTCCGCTCTTTCCCCCAAGATAACTGCTCCAGTAACACCTTCCTGAAACACCGTAGCAAAGAGCGCCGTGCAAAAAAATCTCCAGGCTGGCATCTTCAGGGCATGCAGCAGACATGGCCTTAATTTCATCAATATTAAGCTCTCTTGGTATAACCACCTTCTTTACACCATGGTCCTTAACTGCTTTCTTTACCCCTTCGGGAAAACTGACATTGGCCAGGGTGGACAAATGGATCTCACCGGCAAAACCGGTTTGTCTTGCAAGGGCAGCAAATGCCAGATCCTGTATAATAATTGCATCAGGTTTCACTTGACTATTAAGCTGGTCAAGAAGTTTTCCGCACATTTCAAGTTCACCGGGTTTTACAAGAGAATTCAAGGTTATATAAACCTTTGTCCCTTTCCCATGGGCAAGCCCCACAAGAGACGCAAGTTCTTCCATGGTAAAATTATCAGCTTCCATGCGGGCTGAAAAGCTCTTTAACCCGCAGTAAACAGCATCTGCCCCTGCAGCCAGAGCGGCAAGAAAAGAAACCTTGCTCCCTGCAGGAGCCAAAATGAGTGGATGTGGTTTTGTATTATTCTGCATTATTTTTCACAACCCGATAATTCTTTCAAAAGATAACTCATTAAAATTTAATATATGAATCATGTAAATATTTATCAAAAACATATACTTCTTTCAAGATTCAAGAATAAAATAAACCATTTATTATATTCTTGCCCGTGATATGTTCTGATGGTATATATCTTATTCATAAATAAAAGCAATGGAAGGATAAATAATATGAAAATAGCTGTAAGCGGAAAAGGCGGAGTCGGAAAAACAACATTCTCAGCCCTTATGATAAAAACATTTAACTCACTTGGAAAACATGTTCTTGCAATAGATGCAGATCCTGATGCAAACCTTGCCGGAGCTTTAGGCATATCCGATTCCGATAAAATCGTTCCTATTGCAGAAATGAAAGAACTTGTATACGAAAGAACAGGAGCAAAGCCCGGTACTGTAGGTGGCTTTTTCAGTCTCAATCCTAAAGTTGACGACCTTCCTGAGGCATTATCCGCCAAAGTTGACAATATAAAACTTATGCGTCTTGGAGGAGTCAAAAAAGGTGGATCAGGGTGCCTGTGTCCTGAAAGTACATTACTCAAGGCACTTGTTATGCATGTTGTGCTGGCAAGAAATGAGGTTGTTGTACTGGATATGGAGGCGGGAATTGAACACCTTGGAAGAGCCACCGCAATGGGTGTTGACAAACTAATTGTGGTTGTTGAACCTGGCCGCCGCAGTATAGAGACCGCCAAGAACATCATGAAGCTGGCATCAGAAATCAAACTTGACAAGATAGCTGTTGTTGGAAACAAAATTCGCACCCAAAAGGATGAGGATTTTCTGAAGCAAAATCTACCGGGTTTTGAAATACTCGGTTTTATGCCATATGATGAAGAGCTGATAGAGGCTGATCTGGACGGGATTTCCCCCTATGATGTTGATTCTAAAGCCAAAGCTAAAGTAGCTGAAATGATTGCCGGATTATAAACAATAATGCAGAAAAAGTATTACAAAAAAAGATCCGCAAGGCATCCTAAAAGAAAGATAATACAGGGTAAAATTAGACCAGGTTCAGACCCACTATTAAAAAAGATTTTTCAGTCTATAGGCGTTCCTGAAGAAAAACCGTTCAAACCGGACCCTTTTCAGCTTGAAGCCATCGACGCTATTGAACGTTCAGACTGTCTTGTTACAGCTCCTACCGGTGCCGGAAAAACATGGATAGCAGAAAAGGCTGTATCACGAATTCTTAGCAAAGAGGGCAAAGCATGGTATGCAACTCCTTTAAAAGCGCTTACCAACGGTATATATTCACATTTCTGCGAAGTTTTCGGTGCAGGTTATGTGGGTATCCTTACAGGTGACAGGAAAGAAAATACCGAAGCCCCTGTTATTATAGGAACAACTGAAATTCTGCGAAATCATCTTTATGACGCAATGGAAAAAGGTGAGGATCTTGATGCAGACCTCGTGATACTTGACGAAGCCCATTTTCTGGGAGATGAGTCAAGAGGCGTCGTGTGGGAAGAGATAATGATATACCTTCCGGCAAGGATACCGCTTCTTATGCTTTCGGCAACCATAGGAAACGCAAACCAGATTGCCGGCTGGCTTGAATCAATACGATCAAAAAAATGCCTTATTGTAAATGAAGAAGATAGACCTGTTCCACTGCATCACCTTTTTTTCCATCCTAGCGGCACGCTTTTACCCCTTGTCAAAAATAGGGAGCAGAATAAGAAAGCCGTCCTGGATAAGAAAGTATTATCATATATTCAGAGTGATAATCCGCCGCTACTATCACCACCTCAAAAACTCCCCCCTATGGGAGACATTATCCGTGTCCTGAGAAAGTTCAAACTTCTGCCTGCAATCTTTTTTTTAAAATCCCGTATGGATTGTAATAATGCCCTTGAACTATGTACAGGTGAAGGGCTTGCCAATGATCCTGAAAGAAAAGCAAAACTGAGTAAAAGAATCGAGGAACTCCACAGCCAAAGCTCCCATCTTTCGGGCCACAAGCAGCTTTGGCATCTTGAACATCTTGCTGTAGGTTCACATCACAGCGGGCAGCTGCCATCATGGAAGATTGTTGTGGAAACCCTAATGTCCGAGGGTCTTCTTGATGCAGTCTTTGCCACTTCTACTGTTGCCGCAGGGGTGAACTTTCCGGCAAGGACGGTTGTAATATTAAACTCGGATCGTTACAACGGGACTGAATTCCTTTCATTAAATCCCACTGAGTTCCACCAGATGACAGGGCGGTGTGGAAGGAGAGGAAAGGATAAAGTAGGCTTTTCAGTCGTACTCCCTGGCAGGTTCATGGACTTAAGGCTTGTCTCAAAACTTATTGAAGCTCCTCCTTCACATATTCACAGCCAGATCAGGATTAATTTTTCCATGGTCCTGAACCTTCTTCTTTCTCATACACCGGGGCAGATAGCTGAAATGCTGGAAAAATCTTTCGCTACATATCTTATTTCAAAGAAAAGTAATAAAAAGAAAACCTTAAATTTCTTTGATGAAAGCAATAGTTACCTGTGGAGAGATTTCCTCCAGCATCTAAATTTTCTTAAAGACAATAACTATGCATCTGAAGACGATATTTTGACCGACGACGGAGTCTGGGCGTCAAAGTTGAGAATCGACCAGCCGCTGATAGTAGCCGAAGGGTTCAGGCTTGGTCTTTTCCCTGAATCCGACCCCGCTCTTCTTGCCGGAATAATAGCTTCTTTCGTAAATGAAAAGGACTCTAAAGACGAAAAACTGAACTATGAGCATATTCCCAAAGAACTTGTTTCGGTTTTTCTTAATATCAAAAAAAGACTTCGGCCGTTTACAAAGAGTATGAGTTCAAAAGGTTTTGGATTTAAATCATTATACCTAAGACCTGCAGTTACCATACATGCATGGGCATCAGGTATGCCCTGGGAAAAAGTACTTTCAATGTCCGAAATAGCCGAAGGTGATCTCGCCAGGCTGATCCTGAGGACATCGGACAACCTCATGCATATCCGGAACCTATCGGATGTATTTCCTGAAGCTGCTCGCAACGCAGGATATGCAATCGAACTGATAAAAAGAGAACCTGTAATTACCCTGTTCGAATAGTGATGGTGTTGTAAAAAGTCTCCATCTATTGTGTTATAAAGTTTGCCCAGACGTTCTATTTGCTACATGTATGCCTTCACGCTCTGCAATTAATACTTTCAATTGCCTCTCCGGCTGCTTCTTTAACCATCACACTGTATTCACCTGATATAATCTTTTCCAGTTCAGATATATTACTATAGTTGCCGGATTCTCCTATCAGGTAAAGAATATCTCCTTTCACCTGATCATCCATTTCAGGAAACTTTTCCAATAAAGGATTAATGGTTCCGGCAGCAAGGGTCTTGTCTTTCTCTATTACCTCTTCCATTACAACCATAGCGCCAAGTCTGACAGGCCACTTTTCATGCATAAGAAGTTCATAAAACGATTGAAAGATAGATCTGCTTTTTAGCATCATTTCAGCAACAAGCGAAGCATTCCCGTCTTTAATAATCCCTTCCAGTGAGGAGGCTCCAAGTTGTGAAGGATCACGATCATTCATTGCATCTACAAGTTCATGAACCGGAACCGATCCTGTCCATCGGAAATCATCATCAAGAAGTAGTGTGGGTGCTGACATGATCCTGAATGTTTCCGTCTCTTTCGGAAAAAGAGTTCCATCTATTATGGAAATATGCATGTACCCGCATTCAATTACCAGGGGTATAATCTGTTGTACTACAACAGGACAGTGCGGACAGTATTGGGCAATAAATAACTTGCAACGGGCTGGTACATCAACACTTCTTAATTTTTCCAAAACCGAATCAGGTAATTTCACAACCCCTGATGCAACCTGTTTCAGGGCATCAAGGAAAATATCAATTTCAGTACCCACCGGAATCGCATGGAATCTTATTCTCTCATGAATTTGAATTGCAGAAGGTTGATCATCGTCACTTTTCTTTATTGTAACATCAATCTTCGGTACAAGGCTTGCCAGTTTCTCACCAAAAGCTTTAAACTCAACCTTTAAACCATCATCGCCCATGTAAATATTGATTTTTAAATTCTTTTCCAGGGATTTTCCAAACTGAATAAACTTCTTTTCTTCCTTTTGTTGCATATTATTTCTTTATCTCAAATATTGGCTCAAAGACCAAATCACCAGACTTTTTTCTCACGATACAATTTATTCATCTCCATAAGATTTTCTGCCGGGACTTCATCCCTGACCTTCTTCATGGTAATGGCATCTTCAGGGCAATGTGTTGAGCATAGTCCGCACCCCACACACCGGGAGTTCTGGATAATCATCCTGGTATCCGATCCGTCTGCTTCGAAGCCCGGAAGTTTTGTTATGGCATCAAGCTGACAGATTTTTTCACATTTCTTACAAAGATTGCACTTTTCATCATCCATCTCCGGCTCGAAATTTGACCTTACAAATGAGCGGGGATTATGAAGCTCTACAAGCCCTTTCATAGCCTTACAGCAGCAGGTACAGCAATTACAGATTACTGCCGCACCATCCTGCACATTTGCCGTAAGATGCATGAGCCCGTCTTCCTCACACTCTTTCAGTCTCTGTAAAGCCTCCTCCTTTGTCCATTTTCGTGCGCCACGGTACTTTATAAGGTAGTCTGCCCATGCGCCAAAAACAAAATCAGCATCAACAAGATGATTGCATTTTCTTGATACCACCCTGCATGTGCATGGAATAACCGTTATAACATCTGCATTATTAATGATATTGTGGACCTCTTCATACGGGAGAATACTTGAAGATGATTCAACGGTTTGGTTAACAGGGATAACCCTGAACTGTGAATAGTCTGAAGAAGCCATTTCATTCCAGAACCCTTCAGCGGCATATTTCCCAAACAGCCTGGCTAGCTTTCTGCTTTCATCGTTATCAATACCATCTGCAAAAGTAGACTCCATAGCGCCGGGAAGCAGGGTCCAGAGAGCGTAATATTTTTTCCCGTCCTTTCTGCTGGTCGTGACCAGAACCCGCCCTTCCCTTGCCATACATTCAACATTTTTTTCAACTTCAGCTGTATCACGCCCCATTTGTTCAGCAAGATCCTTCACAGTAATTCTTCCGGAACTTGAGATAGGAAGCGCCATGGCATATTCAACCTGTTCAGGAGTATACATCATTGACAGCATCTCCATAAGCTCTTTTGTTTTGCGAAGTTTTGTCATGGATACTTCATTAATATGCTGTCTGAGTTCTTCGTATATGTCACTTCCTGCTGATTTAACATCTTTACTTTTCATCCCCCCCCCTTATACCCGGACATACCGGTAAAGTTATAACAAGTTCTCTGTTTTTTTTTATTTTAACCACTAGCTGATGGCTAAGTAATAACAGGCAGAACTTCCTCTGCAAAGAACTCAAAAAAAGGCCCGCGATACTTTTTTATATAATGCATAATATCATTTGATTCGTTATAATCAGGAGTATCTGATACAAATTTAAAAACTATACATTCAATCCTGAACTTTCTACACGCCTGAACAACAGATGCTGCCTCCATATCGCATAGCCCTGCATGTTGAGAAACCTCTTTTCGTTTTTCATGAGATATAACGGCCCTGTCCTGTGTTGCAACTTTTGCAGTCCTGAAACCATCCAGCACCATGGGTTTATGCACAAATGCCCTGCCGGATTTAAACTCAGGTCTGTCGTATTCAACTATTTCGTTTATGTGGTAGATATCTCCCACAGAGGAAGTTAAATCAGTAGCACCCGCAGCCCCAAGATTACATACGAGTTCGGGCTTATATTTATCACAGCAGTACATTGCACCCATGGCAGCATTTGCCTTGCCGATACCGGAAATAACAATAACAATATTATCATTCATAAAAACCAGAAAAGGGTCTCTTTCTGTTCGTATTAGTGACATACCCTCAACAAAAGGCTTTGCCTCGCCCATGGTTGCCATTACAATCCCGATCACAGGATTTTTTTCCATTGTGCCATCTCCTCAAGTGTCCTGACAGCCTTTGCGCCCTTATCTCCAAGTGATATTGTAAAATCATTCACATAAAGGTCAATATGCCCGTCAATTACATCGTCGTCAAGCTCCTGTGCATGCAGTTTAACATATTCCCGTGAGGCGCTCCTGTTTTCAAATGCATACTCCACAGATCGCCTGATAAGAGACTCAATTTCCTTCTTATAATCAATCACCGGATGATCTTTTAGTAACGCTATGCAGCCCAGGGGAATCGGCGAACCTGTCTCTTCCTCCCACCATTCACCAAGATCAACGATCTTCCTGCAATCATATTGGTGATAAATAAACCGTCCTTCATGTATAATCACCCCGGCATCATATTTCCCTGATCGAACACCATCAAGGATATTGTCAAACTGTATAAACTCTACATTACTCATTTCAGGTTTCCATAGTTTAAGTAAAAGCCATGCCGTCGTGTGTTCACCGGGCACGGCAATTCTTGCACCATGTTTAGGTATGCCGGAAGACCTTCCCACAAGAAGCGGCCCGCATCCGTATCCAAGGGCCGCGCCCGAATCAAGGATCTCATACCTGTCTCTCAGCTTTAGCCATGCATGAAAAGAAAGCTTTGTGATATGAAAGGCTCTGGAAAAAGCACGTATGTTTAATTCCTCCACATCATGAAGGTGCGGAGTAAAACCGAATTCGCCTGTATTTATACATCCATGCAGCATAGCATGGAATATAAAAGTATCATTCGGGCATGTGGAAAATCCGATATCAAGTGATTCCATTACTTCATTCTCCTGCAAATAATTATCGAAGCAACACCAAATGTCTGCAGATGGTGAGTAGTAGAAACAAACCCGTATTTTTCAAGCATAACCTCTAAGTCAAGAGGATCAATAAATGTAGCTATGGTACCGGAAAGATATTTGTAAGCTATCCTTTCTCCGGAAATCATACCACCTATAAAAGGTAGTATCTTCCCAAGGTACATGGAGTAAAGGCTGCTAATAATTTTATTGGCCGGCCTAACAAGCTCCAGTATTACGAATTGTCCGCCGGGAATAATTACTCTGTGTACCTCCCTGATAAAATTATCAAGATCAGGAATATTTCTGATGCCGAAAGCAATGGTTGCAGTATGGAACGTGTTATCGGAAAAGGGTATCCTGCTTGCATCAGCAGCAACGGAATCTCCGCAAAGGGCATTTTTCTCAATACCCCGCCTCAGCATGTTCATAGAAAAATCCAGAGAAAACAACCTTGCCTCATTTTTATCAAGAAGCCTTGAAAGGTCACCGGTACCGCAGCACAGATCAATAACAGGTTTTCCCTTCACCGGGTCAATAAGACGAAATATGTTTTTTCTCCACAGGGTATCAATTCCTGCAGAGAGCACATGATTTAAAAGGTCATAAGTAGGCACAATGGAGTCAAAGAGATTCTGAATAAACCTTTTCTTTTCTTCAGGAGCTTTATTGTTTATCTCATATGAAACAGGGTCTTTCACGAGTATTTCCTTATTATATTGTATCCGGAATCTCTCTTTACAGGAATCTTTCCGGCATTCCTTATTATTTCTACCAGTTCATCCATATTGGTCATGGTCTCAATGCCGGTTGCCTTTACTACAACCTCCTCCATAAGTACGCCCCCCATATCATTTGCGCCGGAAGTAAGAGCTATCTGGGCCAGCTTCATACCTTCGGTAAGCCATCCAGCCTGAATATATATAATGTTATCAAGAAATATCCGCCCGATGGCAACGATTTTAAGATACTCAATACCTGTTGCAGGAGTAATATATTCCAACCCGGTACGAGCAGGTGAAAATGACCAGGGAATAAAAGCACGTATTATTCCTGTCTGATCCTGAACATTACGAATAACCCTGAGGTGTTCAATCTGTTCCGCACTTGTCTCTCCCATTCCGTAGGTCATAGTAGCAGAAGATTTCATACCATAGATGCAAAGCGTATTCATGACTTCACACCACTGGGTAACAGTAATTTTTTTCGGGCTTACCTTCTTTCTAATCCTTTCCACAAGAAGATCCGAAGCCCCTGGTACTGAATCAAGACCAGCCTCTTTCAAAGACTTAACTATTTCATCAAGGGTTATGTTGTTCTTGCGGGATATATGAGCCAGCTCTGCAGGGGAAAATGAATGGAGAAAAATCTTCGGAAATTTTTTCTTAATAGTTCTTACCATTTCAAGATATGTATCAAAAGTATAATCCGGATGAAGCCCTCCCTGTAGCATAACCTGGGATCCTCCGGCATCTACAAGCTCCTGAACCTTTTCACATATTTCATGGATTGAAAGACTATATGCTTCAATATGATCTGCTCTTGCATGAAAGGCACAGAAAGAGCATGAAGCTTCGCAGATATTTGTAAAATTTATTATCCTGTCGATTATAAACCCAACCTCCTCCTGTGGAAACACAAGACCACGTCTCATGTCTCCTGCTTTTGCAAGATCAATAAAATCCCAGGAATAAAGTTCAAGGGCTTCTTCGGCAGTTATTCTCCCGCCGTCATATATTTTCCGTTTAAGTCTGTTTTCCATACATTCTTTTTTAAAAATACTTTAATCTTTCCACTTTTCTTATCAATTCCAGATCACCGGCCGTTTTAAAATAAAAGTTCAGGGCCTCTTTCAAATCATCGGTAAATTCGAACTGCAACAGGTTGTAATATTCATCAATATCATACTCTACGTCAGGATATTTTCTGACAGCTTCTGCGATAAGATCAGATTTCTCGTTTTTAAGACATTCAAGGGCATTATGATAAGATTCTATGACCGAACCTATCTTTTCCCTATATTTATCCACAACGTTTTCTCTAACGGCAAAAACGGCAAACACAACTGGAAAGCCGGTCTTCTCAAGCCATAGTTTACCAAGATCATACACTTTTATACCGGGCCCGGCTTTATACACCATTGCCTCATTGCCGATTAAAAGAGAGGCATCAAGACCATCCAATGATGGCATTGGACCTGAGGTTACATACTCCGGGACAGAATTGTAATAATTGGTCATAAGAGTCTTTAAAAGTACAACGGATGTATGGGATGCACTAGTAATTCCTATCTTTCTTTTGTCCAGATCTTCTATTCCAACCTTGCTCGCAAGAATAACAGATCCAACATAACCGACTGAACTCAGGCAGAAATCAGGAAGCACGAGTACTTCATCATAAACATCAGCACAGGTAGCTGAGGATATTGGACTCATATCAAGTTTATTTGTAATCAGCATCTCATTTAACATGCTTGGATAACCTGCATGAATACTAACACCATCTACCGGTTTTTTCTCAAACATGTGGTAGTAGAAAGGATAACAGTTAAGATAATCTATGTAGCCCAGTTTCATTATTATATTCTCTTTCAATTATTCCTGTAATCTGCGGCAGTCCTTACAGCCTTAAATCCAGCAGTCTCTATAAGCCGTCTCAGGAAAGATTCTGTTCCATAATCAGGTGTTTTGGCACCTGCGGCATGGACAACTTTTTCATTGTGATAGGTTGCACCAATATCGTCAACGCCGAAGTTCTGAAGAGTCTGGGCCATCTTGTCGCCAATATACATCCAAAGGGCTTTTATGTGAGGAACATTTTGCAGAACAATTCTGCTGGTGGAATATATGCGTATATCGTCATATCCTGTTGAGAGGCCTTTTGATTTCACCTGTGTATTTCCTTCATGAAACTGAAGCGGAACAAGTGTTTTAAAACCTCCGGTCTCGTCTTGAAGAGCACGGATTTTCAATAGATGGTCTGCAATATCACCTGCAGTCTCCAGGTGATTATACAAAATAGTTGCATTGGTCTTAAGTCCTGCTTTATGAGCAGTTAGCATCACATCGAGCCATTTTTCACCTGATATTTTTTTAGGAGCAATTTTCTCCCGGATTTCCGGGCTAAATATTTCAGCGCCGCCTCCCGGCACTGCATCAACCCCCGCATCAATAAGCCTTTTAAACACCTCTTCAAGTGATAAGTTATTTACTTTTGCAAAATATTCATATTCAACTGCAGTAAAGGCCACTATATGGATATCCGGTTTTACTCTCTTTATTATCCTGAGCATTTTTTCAAAATAACCAAGCTTCAGCTCAGGATGGAGCCCTCCGACAATATGAACCTCGTCTATACCTTCACCAACAGCTCTATTCATCCTTTCTTCAATTTCACCATGACTGAGAAGAAAAGCATTTTCATCATGCATATCACAGGAAAAAGCACACAACGGGCATCGGAGTTCACATATATTGGTATAATTAAGGTTCATGTTTACACCATAATATGTAATGTCACCGTGCCACTTTTTCCTGAGATAATCCGCTATAATACCAAGATCAAGAATATCGTTTGTACTAAGCATATATAAGGCGTCTTCCATGCTCACAGGTATATCTCCGCAAACCTTGCCGGCAATCTCCTGAAGTTTTTTATTATTTATTCTATCTGTTAAGTTCATAATAAATATTTTTCACCCATTTTATTCACTCGATCCCCAGCTGTTTAAGAGGCTTTGTTTTCTACCCAGAAGATTCAGCAACTTTCCAACAATAAAATCCACAACATCATCAATAGTTTCAGGATGTGTATAGAAACCCGGAACAGGAGGAACCATTTCAGCACCTGCAACCATGGCCTTTCGCATATTCTCAACATGGATAAGATTCAAAGGGGTTTCTCTTGGAACGATAATACACCTTCTCTTTTCTTTAAAAGCTACGTCACATGTACGAACAATAAGATTATCAGCATAACCGCTTGCAATAGCTGAAAGAGTCTTCATTGAACACGGTACTACGACAACTGCCTCAAATTCTGATGAACCGCTGGCAGACGGTGAAAAAAAATCACTATTTTCATACTCCTTTAATAGTCCGATTTTTCTTGTTACACCCCTCTTTTCTAACAGGTCTTTCAGGGAAGTATAAGCGCTATTGTTTAAAACTTCGTGCTCTATAATCTTTCTGCCGGTCTTTGATACAATTGCAGCCACTTCTTCTTCAAGATTCAGAAGTTCCTCAATAAGTCTTATGCCCATTATCGGCCCGCTGGCCCCTGAAATAGCGACAATTATCATTTTATTTCCCCCCCCGATAAGGAATGATTTATATTTATTTTCACGGTTTCAAAAAAAATAAACATCCAGAAAGGTTCCGAAAAAAAGTATGGGAGATACAAACATATTGACCTTGAAGAAACTTTTTATAGCCAAAGACATATCCTCATTTCGTGCAAGTTTCTGCTGGTATAAGAATATCTTTCCTATACAAACAAGACTCAACCAGTAAAAAATTCTCCTGTCGGTCAATATCCCTGCTGCAATCAATGAACTCATCGACAGCACATAACATGAAGCCGAAATTCTCAATGCCTTTATTTTTCCAAAACGTGAAGGTATTGAATGGAGGTTCTCATCCCTGTCAAATTCAGTGTCCTGCAAAGCATATACGATATCAAGACCTGCAATCCAGAACATTATAACCAGCCCGAGAATAAATGGAATAATAGTAAATCTACCTGAAACAGCAAGGTATCCGCCTATAGGTGCCGCCGCTTCTACAAAACCAAGATAAAAATGAGATGATGATGAAAAACGTTTGAAATATGAATAAGTAAAAAGTAGAACAACCGCCACAAAAGAAAGGTAGAAGCATAGCATGTTAAGCTTATAAGACGAGATAATAAGAATGATGGAAAATATTACTGCAGTCAGCCAGACTGTTGCAGGTTTTACTTCACCTTTCGGTATCAACCGGTCGCTGGTGCGTGGATTTTTTGCGTCAATTTCTGCATCTATGACCCTGTTGAATGACATACCTGCAGTTCTTGCAGCTGAAAGGGCAATAGTCACCCATACCCATGATATGATAGTTCCACCACCGGCAAAAAGAACACCAAGATAAGCAAAAGGCAATGCAAAAAGAGTCTGTTCAAGCATTATGAGCCTGGAAAACTTCTTAAAATCCATATTCTTTCCATCTTTTTTCCACAAGCGCTCTGATTTCTTCAGACATTTTTATCTCTTCGGGCCATTCACGCCCCATACCTTCTTCACGGGTTTTTCTGGTAGCATCTATCCCCATCTTTCCTCCGAAATTTGCATAAGAAGCAGAATGGTCAAGTGCGTCAAGAGGTCCCTGGGAAAATATAAGGTCCCTCCTAGGATCAACATTGTTTAGAAGCTTCCATACTACAGTGCTTGAATCTCTTAAATCGATATCATCATCAAAAACCGCTATAAATTTGGTCGAAGACATCTGTCCTAGACCCCATAGTGCGTTTATTACTTTGTTGGCATGCCCGGAGAATTTTTTATCTATGGATACAAGTGCACAATTGTGAAAAACACCTTCCATTGGAAGTTCCATGTCTATAATTTCAGGAAGGATGGTCTTTATAACAGGCATAAACAGCCGTTCCGTGGCCTTTGCCATGTAACAGTCTTCCATAGGAGGTTTGCCGACAATAGTAGCAGGATACACGGCATCTTTTCTGCAGGTAATACATGTTACATGAAATACCGGGTAATCATCTGCAGGAGAATAAAATCCGGTATGATCACCAAAAGGGCCTTCCACTTTAATTTCTTCGGGGTCAACATATCCTTCGATGATAAAATCAGATTCGGCAGGAACCATTATATCAACGGTTTTTGCCTTAACAATTTCAACAGGTTTTGAATTGATAAAGCCTGCAAAAATATATTCATCAATATCCGGTGGAAGAGGTGCCGTAGCTGCATAGGTAACGGCAGGAGAACCCCCTAAAGCAACAACGACATCCATACGCTTACCAAGATTCTTATATTTATCAAAATGCCTTGTTCCGTCCTTATTATACTGCCAGTGCATGCCGGTAGTATTATTGTCATATTTATGCATCCTGTACATACCTGCATTCTGGATCCCCGAATCAGGATCTTTAGTTATTACAATAGGCAGTGTAACAAATGGTCCGCCATCATGGGGCCAGCATGTAAGTATAGGGAGCTTGTCAAGCATTGGACCGGAATCATCAAAAATGACTTCCTGGCAGGGAGCATGCCTGACTTTTTTGGGAAGAATATCTGCCACCTGTTTTAGTGTAAAAAGCATTTTGATTTTTTCGGTTAATGTTTTAGGAGGCTGAATATTTATATTTGCCTCAAGTTTTTCTGAAATTTCTTCTAAGGAATTGCAGTTAAGCGCATATTCCATACGCCTGTAACTCCCGAACGCATTTATAAGAAGCGGAAATGAATATCCTCTAACATTTTCAAACAAAAGCGCAGGGCCATTAGTTTTACTCATTCTATCCGCAATCTCGGTTATTTCCAGAACCGGATCAACCTCAACAGAAACCCTTCGAAGCTCCCCTGCCTCTTCCAGAAACTTTATAAATTGTTGTAAATTATTGTAAATCATAATCAAATTAACCTTTTTTGTTAAATAAATGATTATAAAAAAACCGGACTTCAGTGTCAAGGATGGCATTTTTATCTGTAATAAAATCCTGAATTAATAGCCTCATATTCATATCAATGATCATATCCATTGTTTTTTTATCTAAATTTATGCAATATATAATTTGTGATGGCGTCGTAAAAAGTCTCCATCTACTGCGTTATAGCATTTGGCCAGATGCTTGACATACTGCATGTATGCCTTCACACCTGGCCAAAAACTATGCCTTGGATATGAAGATTTTTACTTAGCCATCAGTTATATATTTTACGAGTTCATCAATTTGTGGTGGATATGCAGATTTATACTTAACCTTTTCCGATTAATCAAAAACGAAGAAACAGAAACGAATAAAGGGAAAAATGCACGGCTTTTTTGGAAGAATTCTGAAAGTAGATCTCGAGCGGGAAAAATATTCAATTGAATCGATAAGTGATGACATATTCGAAAAATATTCCGGGGGCAAGGGACTTGCATCATGGCTTCTATACACTCACAATCCTGTAGGCATTGATCCGTTTGATCCGGATAACTGCCTGATATTTGCAACCGGACCTGTCACCGGAAGTTCTGTCTGGGGATCAAGCAGGTACGGGGTCTTTACAAAATCACCACAGACAGGACTATATTCCGAATCATATTCAGGCGGAAGGGTACCTGAAGCTATTAATGCTTCAGGGTTTGACGCAATCTTAATCCATGGTAAAAGCAGTGAGCCGAGTCTCCTGTCAATTCATCCTGACGGTGCAGATTTCCATAAGGCCGGAAATATATGGGGATTGGATACGTACAGGGCTGAAGACGCAGTTAATAAAAAATTTAAAGGTCTTTATGGTAGTCATAAAACTGACAATTATAAAAAATCGGGTACTATTGTAATCGGTCCTGCAGGTGAAAAGCTTGTAAAGTTTGCAGTTATTGAAAATGATTACTGGCGTTCAGCAGGAAGAACCGGAACCGGTACAGTAATGGGTTCAAAGCGGCTTAAAGCAATTTTCTTTACAGGTGATAAAAAGCGCCTGCTGTTCAATAAAAACAAGGTTCTTGCATTTTCAAAAGAACTTGCAAAAGAAGGCCGGGACGACCCGGGTGTTCTGGCCTACAAAAGCATGGGTACTCCCATGATGGTCAAAATTTTAAATAATGCCAATGCTTTTCCTACTCGTTACTGGGCTGAAGGAAGGTGCAGCCACTGGCAAAAAATCAGCGCTGAAGCCTTGCATGATAGATGCAGCGTAAAACCTAATGCATGTGCAAAATGCTTCATAGCATGCGGACGTATGACAACAATAAAAAATGGCCGTCATGCCGGTTTGAAAATTGAAGGCCCTGAGTACGAGACCATATACTCATTTGGTGGCTTGTGCCTTGTCGACAGTATAGAAGAAATTGCATATCTGAACGACATATGCGACAAAATGGGTATGGATACAATAACAGCCGGCAACCTGTGCGCATTCACAATAGAAGCTTCAAAAAAAGGAAAAATAGACTATAAAATCGAATATGGGGATGTCGATGCCATTGCAGATCTGCTTTATAAAATAGCAAACAAAGAGGATATAGGTAAAATCCTGTCTGAAGGAATAATTTATGCAGCAAAAAAATGGGATATGGAGGATATTGCTGTTCATACTAAAGGTCTCGAACCCGCCGGATATGACCCGCGGGTTTTAAAGGGAATGGGGCTGGCCTATGCCACATCAGACAGGGGAGCTTGTCATTTAAGATCAACATTTTACAAACCTGAACTTAGCGGAGTAATCGATCCTGACCAGACAAAGGGCAAGGCTGAACTGTTTATAGATTTTGAAGACCGCCTGACAATATTTGATACACTTATCCTGTGCCGCTTTTACCGGGATCTTTATCCCTGGGAAAAGCTTGAAGAAATATTCCAGCAAGTAACAGGTATAAGTACAGACAAGAATAGCCTGAAAATAATTTCATCATCAATTTCAGATATTATCCGAAGGTTTAATATCAGGGAGGGGATGAAACCCGAAGATGACAAGCTTCCGGAAAAGCTCCATACAAAGCTTGAAAAAACAGGGCATACAATTACAAAAAAAGAGATTAAAACTATGGTCGGAGATTATTACCAGCTTCGCGGATGGGATAAAAACGGTATACCATGATGCATCAGCTTTTTAAAACGCCGTCAAGATTGATGAACTCGTAAAAAGTATAACCGATGGCTAAGTAAAAATCTTCATATACAAGGCATAGTGGTTGATCAGGAGTGAAGGCATACATGTAGTATGTCGAACTTCTGATCAACCGCTATAACGCCGTAGATGGAGACTTTTTACGACGCCATCAAGATTAAAGGAAAGGATAAAACAGGATTGAACAATATAATTGAAAAAAGACTGATAAAACTAAGAGAATCGGTATTCCATGATAAAGAAGATAAATCGGAATATGGAATAGACACATTAATGGTTCTTATTGAGGAAAATCGCCGTTATTTAAGCGGATTCACCGGAGAAGATACCCAGTTTGACGAATCAGCGGGCGCACTTTTTATAAACAAGGACAGGTTTATCCTTGCAACCGATTCCAGGTTTACAGAACAGGCTGAAAAAGAAGCCCCCATGTTTGAGATTGTATGTTACAAAGAAGGTCTGGCAAAGGAGTTGCCGGAAATCTTGCAGAAAATGGGAACAAAGAAGCTTGGGTTTGAAACCATACGCATGACATATTATCAATATAAAAAAATTTCGGAACAGTTTGATTTAAAAAATCTTGATATAGAACTTATTGAAACTGAAAACCTTGTAGAAAATTTCAGGGTCTGCAAAGACATTACCGAAATGCAAAAAATCAGAAATGCAATTTCAGTTGCAGAATCTGTTTTCACCGATGTAACCGGTAGACTTGAGCCTGGCATGACGGAAAGTAAAATAGCCTGGGATATTGAAAAAGGAATGAGGGAGGCCGGAGCGGAATCCTGCTCATTTGCAACAATAGTTGCATCAGGACCTAACAGCGCCATGCCTCATGCAATACCGGGAAACAGGAAAATCAAAAACGGCGAGCCGGTACTTATCGACTGGGGTGCTAAAATTGACGATTATTGTTCAGACACAACAAGGACAATAGTACTCGGTGAACCGGAAGATAGATTTAAAAAAGTATATATGGCAGTTTATGATGCCCAGCGTATGGCAATAGACGCAGTTAAACCGGGTGTAAGTTCAAAAAAAATTGATTCTATAGCAAGAAACCATATAAATAAAAAAGGATTTGAAGGAAAGTTCGGCCACGGCCTCGGGCACGGTATAGGTCTTGCCGTACACGAACCACCGAGAGTCGGTCCATTGAAAGACACAATTATTGAGGAAGGAATGGTTTTCACTATTGAACCCGGAATTTACATTCCGGGATGGGGTGGCATACGACTTGAAAACATGGTGGAGGTTCAAAAAGAAGGAGCTGAAGTACTTAACAATCTTGGTTTTTATAAATTCTGATGGCGTTGTATATGAAGATTTTTACTTAGCCATAGGTAATACTTTTTACGAGTTTATCAAGTATGATAAACTTGCACAAAGCTGATTAATGACGCTTTGCATCCCAAAAAAAGAGATTCAGGCGCAGTGAATGGTTTTAAAAACTATGAATTCAATGGATATTCAAACAGATAATCACCCGGATAATCATATTGACAGGTATATGAATTATCTGCTGGTTGAAAAAGGTTTGTCTGAAAAAACTATAGAATCATACAATAGCGATATAACAAGGTATATCGATTTTCTTGAAGATAACAAAATTAATAAGCTTTCCGAAGCAGATACGACTGTGATTTTAAAGCATCTTATAGACCTCAGAAAATCAGGTCTCGGGGCAAGATCAAGGGCAAGACATCTTGTTACATTAAGAGGTTTTTACAAGTTTCTTGTCAATGAAAAAATTATCAGTCATGATCCGACAATTATTGTAGACCTACCAAAAAGCGGCCTTAAACTTCCTGAAGTTCTATCTGTAAGTGAAATTAACAGTTTTCTGAACACCCCCGATACAAATAAACCTTCAGGAATTCGGGACACTGCTATGCTCGAGCTTCTCTATGCTGCAGGACTGAGAGTTTCAGAACTTATTAATATTAAGCTTCAGAGTGTTAATACCGAAGCAGGATTTGTAAGGGTATACGGGAAAGGATCAAAGGAAAGAATTATCCCCATTGGTCAGTATGCTAAAGAAAAAATTGATGAATATGTAGCTTCATCAAGGCAGATTCTCTTAAAAAATCATAAAAGCCAGTATCTTTTTGTGGCAAGAGCAGGTAAACCCATGACACGCCAGGGCTTCTGGAAGCTTGTAAAAAGATACGCCCTTATTTCAGGCACAAAAAAAAAGATTACACCTCATACTCTTCGACACTCCTTTGCAACCCACCTCCTTGAAGGAGGGGCAGACCTCAGAGCAGTCCAGATAATGCTTGGTCATGTTGATATTTCCACAACGCAGATATATACTCATATAGCCCACGAGCATCTCCGGAAAATTCATGAACAATATCATCCAAGGGGATAAGGCGGCGGGCTGAGAGTGGTGAGTTATTTGTTGTTGGCTATGAACAGTTATCAGCTCTGGCCTTCTGAAGTTCCGACCTTCTAACTTCACCACTTCTTATCATATGATCTTCTAACCTTCTGATCTTCTAATCTTCTGCTCTTGCGACATCGGTCCCATATTTTTTAATTACACTCCAAAAAAACTTGCTTAAATCCTTGTATATGTTTTATATAATGAGTTTAAAAAAAATATGTAAACTGAATTATACTCTTCATAATAATTTAGCATTAACTATTTAAAAATATAAATAATATTAATTGAAAACCAATCAGCTGATTAGATAATATTATGAGTTCATCATATAAGGAAAAAAAAATAACGGGCTGGTGGACATCAAACGGAACACAGCCTGAAACCGGAAGCAACTCTATAAAAGAAGCTATTTCAAGGGTTACTCACCCGGTTTATATGGTTGATATGGACGGACATATGGGAGTCGGACATGATGGTATTGTTGTTATGGGTAAAGACGCCCCCGATATGTCTGAAGGTTACCCCCTTACAGCCTGGTCTCCGCCTCTTCATCCTGAAAACCTTGGTGATCCTGTTTTCAAAAAAAGGCACAATATTCGTTATCCTTACATTGCCGGTGCAATGGCGAACGGAATTACATCTACAGATATAGTTGAGGAGATGGGTTGTGCAGGAATGGCCGGTTTTTTTGGTGCAGGAGGCCTTACACTTGATAAAATCGAGGCAGCAATCGACAGACTTGAAGAGCGTCTCAAAGATATTACCTATGGTTTCAACCTCATACATAGCCCCAATGATCCTGATCATGAGAATGCAGTTGTTCAACTTTATTTGCGGAGGGGAGTCAGACTGGTAAGCGCCGCGGCATATATGAACCTTACTCTTCCAATCGTATATTACCGCGTAAAGGGAATTCACCGTGATACCGACGGAAATATCATTTGCCCGAATAAGATAATTGCAAAGGTATCAAGGGTTGAGGTTGCAAGAAAATTCTTTTCTCCACCACCGGAAAAATTTCTCGGGCAGCTTTATGAAAGAAAATTGATTACCGAAGAAGAGGCCGAACTTGCACGGCATATTCCCATGGCAGACGACCTTACAGCTGAGGCAGATTCAGGTGGCCACACCGATAACCGCCCTGCCCTTGCACTATTGCCAAATATTATCGCCCTGCGTGATGAAATGGTAAGACAGTTTGATTACAAAGACCCTGTTTGTGTGGGTCTTGGAGGTGGTATTGCCACGCCGGAATCAACAGCGGCTGCTTTTGCAATGGGCGCTGCATATGTTTTGACAGGTTCTGTTAACCAATCCTGTGTGGAATCAGGAACATCGGAATCTGTAAGACAGATGCTTGCAGATGCCGGACAGGCTGATGTGTCCATGGCACCTGCTGCAGACATGTTTGAAATGGGAGTAAAAGTTCAGGTTCTTAAACGGGGAACTCTTTTCCCGGTGAGGGCTGCAAAACTTTACGAAATTTATTCAAGGTATAATAGTCTTGAAGAAATCCCGGAGAATGAAACAAAAAATATTGAAAAAAACTTTTTTAAGTGCGGCTTACAAGAGGAATGGCACCGAACGAAAAGTTTTTTCCAGCAACGTGATCCAAGACAGATAAAACTTGCAGAATCAAAGCCGAAGCACAAAATGGCCCTTATCTTCAGGTCGTATCTAGGCCGTTCTTCATTCTGGGCTATATCAGGTGATTCGGATAGAAAAATCGATTTTCAGATCTGGTGCGGGCCGGCCATAGGCGCCTTTAACGAATGGGTAAGAGGAACATTTCTTGAAAAGCCTGAAAACAGAAAAGTCGTCACTGTAGCGATGAATCTTCTTTATGGTGCATCCATAGTAACACGTATAAACTGGCTTCGAAATCAGGGTATTGTTCTTCCAACTGATGCAGGAAGTTTTTCACCAATGGAACTATCAGAAATTCAAAAGAATCTCGAAAATAAGGTAGCTAATTGAAACATGACAAGAAAAAAATAAAACCGGATATTCCGGTTGCGATAATTGGTATCGGCTGTCTTTTTCCAAAGGCAGCAGGAGTTAAAGAATACTGGCGGCTGCTCTACCACGGAGAAGATGCAATAACTGAGGTTCCGGAAACACACTGGTCCATAAAAGACTATTTCCATAGTGATCCGAAAACACCTGATCATACCTATTGCAAACGTGGTGGTTTTCTTTCACCGGTATCTTATGATCCATCCGAATTCGGAATTCCTCCTAATCTGATGGAAGCCACTGACACATCACAGCTTCTCGGACTTATTGTCGCAAAAATGGCTCTTGAGGACGCAGGTTATAAAAAAGAAGGGGCTTTTGACCGTGAGAAAACAAGTGTGATTCTCGGAGTAACGGGCACACAGGAGCTTGTCATTCCTCTTGGAGCAAGGCTTGGTCATCCAATATGGCGAAGAGCGCTTGAAGATTCAGGGGCAACTCCTGAAATGACAGAGGAGGTTATCAGCAGAATTTCCGAAGCCTATGTCCCATGGCAGGAAAACTCTTTTCCGGGCCTTCTCGGAAATGTTATCCCCGGAAGAATCAGTAATCGTTTTAATCTGGGTGGCACAAACACGGGGGTAGATGCAGCATGCGCAAGCTCCTTAAGTGCGATCAACCTTGCTGTACTTGAACTGATATCCGGCCGGAACGACATGGTAATAACCGGCGGTGTGGATACTCTTAACGACATATTTATGCACATGTGCTTCTCCAAGACATCTGTCCTTTCACATACGGGAGACGCAAAACCATTTTCACAAGATGCTGACGGAACAGTACTTGGAGAAGGCATTGGAATGGTTGTTTTAAAACGCCTTGAAGATGCTGTAAAAGACGATGACAGAATTTATGCAGTAATAAAATCAATAGGTACTTCAAGCGATGGTAAGTCGGGAAGTATTTATGCGCCAAATTCAACTGGACAGAAAAAAGCCCTGCAGATGGCATATAGAAACGCTGATGTATCTCCAGCAACTATAGAACTTCTTGAGGCCCATGGTACAGGAACAAGGGTGGGAGATGCGGTTGAATTTCAGGCATTAAAAGAGGTTTATTCTGATGCAGGAAGCCGTCCCGGAAACTGCGCCCTTGGTTCAGTTAAGTCAAACATAGGTCACTGCAAAGCTTCAGCCGGAGTTGCCGGTCTTATTAAAGCCGCGCTTTCACTGCATCACAAGGTGCTTCCACCCACATTGAAGGTGGGAAATCCTGATCCAAAACTATCAATCGAAAAATCTCCTTTTTATCTTATAAAAAAATCACGGCCATGGTTTTCCTTATACGACCATCCACGCAGAAGCGGTATCAGTGCCTTCGGGTTCGGAGGAAGTAATTTCCATACAATCCTGGAAGAATATGAGCCAAGCAAAAACAAAATCTCATGGAACGCAACTATTGAAATAGTTGCATTGTCAGCATCAACAAAAAACAAACTTAAGGAAAGATTAGCTTCCTTTTCAGAACAGATAGAAAAGATATCAGCAAAAGAAAATTTCTCATTCAGTGAAATTTCATTTCCGGCATCAAAAACCAGGGGAAGCTTCTCCAGCAATGACAAGTATCGTCTCCTGATGGTTTTGGAACGTTCAGATAAAAAATCTTCGCATAGTGACTCTGACGACAATAAAAATTACGACTTTATAAATGTTTTCAAAAAATCTCTGCATGCATTAGAGTCGGACAACCCTGACGATTTGAAAAACATTGAGAACGTTTTCTATGGTGAATCTGAAAAGCCTGGACAGGTCGCTTTTATCTTCCCGGGACAGGGCAGTCAGTATGTAGATATGGGAAAAGACCTTATCTGCACATTTCCTGAAGCACAAAGCGCCCTTGAAGATGCAAATCGCAATTTCTTATCAGAAAACAAAGGTACACTCGGTAATTTCATTTACCCTCATAATACAAATGATAATACTCCCGGTAATACAAAAGGCAAAAAAAGACTTGAAGACGCGTTGAGGAGTACAGATATTGCACAACCTTCAATAGGAGCAATAAGTCTTTCAATGCTCAATGTTCTCCAAAGCTTCGGGATAAGACCTGATGCCGTATGCGGACACAGCTTCGGTGAACTCACAGCACTCTGCTGTGCAGGCCGAATAAATGTTGAAACATTTTATTCCCTGTCAACTTCAAGGGGAAGATTCATGGCTGCAACCGGAGGAGCTCAGGGCTCCATGCTTGCTGTAAAAGCACCGCTTGATGAAATTGATAATATTATCGAGGAAAATAATATTGATGTCATCCTTGCAAATAGAAACAGTTATGAGCAGGGCATTCTTTCAGGTTCAAAAGATGCAGTTTCCGAAGCTGAAAAAATATGCAGGCAGAAAGGATTTAGAACCACCCCGCTTCCTGTTGCAGCAGCATTTCACAGCCGACTGGTTGAGGATGCCGCAAAGCCCTTTAAAAAATTCCTTAAAAGTATTGATATTATTTCATCGGATATTCCTGTACTTTCCAATACAACAGGGAAACCATATCCTGATGATCAGGATGAGACAAAAAAGATTCTCGGAAACCAGTTTCTTAAACCGGTTGATTTTGTAAGTGAAATTGAAAACCTTTATGAAACCGGAGTGCACACTTTTGTCGAAATAGGTCCGAAAACTGTTCTAACAGGCCTTGTAAAATCAATATTAAAAGGGCGGGATTTTACCGCTGTAGCAATGGATGGTTCAGCAGGGCGGCGTTTTGGTATATCTGATCTTGCAAAGGTTCTCTGCAATCTTGCATCTCTTGGTTATGGAGTAGAAATTGACAGATGGGAGGAAACACCACCGGAACCTGAAAAACAGAATATGAGCATACCTATTTCAGGCGCAAACTACTGGCTGCCTCCTAAACCAAAGCCAAAGAAGGGACCTCAACCGGTTATTGAATCAAAACCGGAAACTGAAAAGACATATACACAGAAAATCCTAAAAAGTAATTATTCAAACAAACCAGTTATTGATAAAACCAGACTAATGAGTGATGAAACGAAAATAAAAGATGACTATATTTCAAACGCGTTAAATGTTGTTCAGGAAAGTATTAGATCCATGCAGGCGCTTCAGAAACAAACCGCAGAAGCCCATTCAAAATTTCTGGAGACCCAAACAGAGGCCGCAAAGACTTTACAGGTTATGATGGGACAAACCCAACGCATGGCTGAAGCAACTATCGGTATAGGATCATCCGAAGTTACACAGAAAGACTCCAGGGAAACAACATTTGAAACACAGTATGATAATAGACCCGATGAAAATATTAATAACAGGGACCTTGATCCACAGCCGTATGTTGCTAATAAGCCGGCATTACCTGACCGTTCAATTATTCCTGAAAGTAACGGGATAGATGCACATGATTCAGGACAGTCAACATCTATATCAGCTGACATTGAAAAGAACATGCTGGACATAGTTGCACATCTGACAGGATATCCTGTGGAAATGCTCGGCATGGAAATGGATATTGAAGCAGACCTTGGGATTGATTCAATCAAACGTGTTGAAATACTTTCAACTCTTGAAGAAAAAATGCCGGATCTTCCTGCTGTTTCACCTGAAGCTATGGGCGAGCTTAAAACTCTGGGACAGATTGTGGATTATCTGTCACAGGGAGCAGTAAACGATAAGAGCAGTGAAGGTAAGACAATTCGCTCCGATGGCCCGGGCAACACTGAGATAGAAACCAACCTGCTTGATATAGTAAGCAACCTCACAGGCTACCCGGTAGAAATGCTCGATACAAACATGGATATTGAAGCCGATCTTGGGATCGATTCAATCAAACGTGTTGAAATACTTTCGACGCTGGAAGAGAAAATGCCGAATCTTCCTGCTGTTTCACCTGAAGCCATGGGTGAGCTTAAAACTCTAGGACAGATAATCGAATACTTATTAGCGGGGGCTGAGAAGGACACACTCACAACCGAAGAACATGCACATAAAAATATAACAGCTTCCGGTTCAAGTTCAGCCAAAATAGAAAAAGAGCTATTGGATATTGTTGCACAGCTCACCGGCTACCCTGTTGAAATGTTAGGCTCGGATATGGATATCGAAGCTGACCTCGGTATCGATTCAATTAAACGTGTTGAAATACTTTCAACACTCGAGGAAAAAATGCCTGACCTTCCTGCTGTTTCACCTGAAGCCATGGGTGAACTCAAAACACTTGGGCAAATTGTGGATTATCTATCAGGTGGAGGTGAAGAAAAAACTAAACCTGCACCTCATGACCTTGATTCTTCTAAAATAGTTGAGACTGTTTCGCCGAATGTTGAAGAAAAGGACCGGGAACCAAAAACAACTCTGGAACGTCAAACAATATCGATTGTTGAAACACCTTTTTCTCAACGAGTAAAAATAAATATTCCTGAAAGTAAAACAATATATATAACAAAAGAAAGTTCCGGCCTTTCAGAAGCAATAGCTGCCGAGCTTGACTCGAGAAATATCAGTTCGGATATTATTACTTCAAAACAGATTAAAAAAATCCTTAAGGGTGATAAGGTTCTTAAAAACGTTGGGGGTCTTATCATAATTGCAGGCCAGGATAATGATGATGATATCTGGAATAAAAAAATACAGGCATTCTTAAAAAATTCTTTTGTTCTTGCAAAACATTGTGCGCCTGGTCTTATCAAATCCTCGGAATCGGAAAACGGCGGCGCTGTTTTTGCTACTATAACCCGCCTTGACGGGTGTTTCGGCTTCAAAGGTAAAGGCGTAAAAAATCCGCTGCAGGGAGGGCTTGCAGGTCTTTCCAAAACGGCCTCAATTGAATGGGAAAATGTGGCATGTCGTGCGGTTGATATTGATCCGTCATGGCGGGATAACAAAGAGATAGCAGATGCAATAGTCTCAGAACTTTTGAATGATACCACTACTATTGAGATCGGCCTTACTCCTGAGAGACGATATACACTTAAGCTCAAAAAGTCGGGAGCACCTGACGGAAAAACCGTTTTAATAGAAAACGATGTTGTTGTTATCACCGGAGGAGCTAGAGGCGTAACAGCAGCCTGTGCACAGGCCCTTGCAGAACAAATCAAACCTGTCATCGTGCTCCTTGGAAGGTCTCCGGAACCTAAACCAGAGCCTGAATGGTTAAAAGGCCTTACTATTGAGTCACATATTAAAAAAGGAATTCTTGAAAACGAATTTAAAGACAAGAAAACAACGCCAAAAAAAATAGAGAAATCATATCAAAGGCATTATGCAAACCGTGAAATTTCTAAAACTCTTGAAGAACTAAAAGAAAAAGGGGTAGAAGCATTTTACTATTCTGCAGATGTTCGTGATCAGGAAGTAATGAACAAAACATTTGATAAAATAAGGGAAAAACACGGGCCTGTAAAAGCATTAATTCATGGTGCAGGAATTCTTGAGGATAAATTCATAACGGACAAATCTCTGAAGCAATTTGAAAGGGTTTATGACACTAAAACAAAAGGATTGCGGGTTCTTCTTGAAGCAACAAAGGATGACAGTCTTAAATATATTGTTTTGTTTTCATCAGTAAGCGCAAGGCAGGGTAATAAAGGTCAGGTAGACTATGCTATGGCAAACGAAGTATTAAATAAGGTTGCACATTATAAGTCTGTTTTATTGCCTGAATGTAAAATAATTTCGATCAACTGGGGGCCATGGGATGGTGGTATGGTATCTCCATTATTAAAAAATGAATTCAGGCGAAACAATATTGAGCTGATCCCTGTTGATACAGGTGCAAGATACATGGTTAATGAAATGAAAAACAGCAGGGAAAACCCTGTGGAAATTATCATCGGTGCAACAATGCATCCTGATAATAAAGACGAAAACATTGAACCTGTCATAAAAAAGATAAAACGATCATTACCTGAAAGCAAAAAAATGGCACTTTCATTTAATAGGGATGTTAATATTGACACCTTCCCTATTCTTGAGTCCCATATATTGAACGGTGAACCAGTAGTACCTTTTGCGCTTATGGCAGAATGGTTCGGACATGGTGCCCTACATGGTAATCCGGGTTTACGCCTACATGGAATAGATGATATGCGCCTGCTTAAAGGCATCCGGCTAAACGGCCAAAGCAGGCACATTCAGATTCTAGCCGGGAAAACCAGAAAAAACGGTTTATTTTTTGAGGTGGATGTGGAACTGAGAAACGGTGATGGTGCTGCCATGATTCATTCCAAAGCAAAAGCGATACTCACAGAAAAACTTTCTTCACCCCCTGAATTTAGTCACGCTAATAACATGTCATTAAAAGATTATCCAAGAAGCATGGATGAAGCATATGAAAAAATTCTTTTCCACGGTTCGCAGCTAAAGGGCATCAAAGAAGTTATAGGTTATTCCTCCAAAGGCATGACAGCCAGATTATCTTCGGCGCCAGATCCTGAAAAATGGATAACTGATCCTTTAAGAAGCGGTTGGATAGGTGACCCGCTTGTTCTTGACTCTGCTTATCAATTGGCAATCCTTTACTGCTTTGAGGAAACAGGTGTGGTCTCTCTACCTAGTTACAGTGCAAGCTACAGGCAATACAGTCAGTCATTTCCTCCAGACGGTGTTACAGCAGTGCTTGAAGTGACGGAGCTGACCGATCATAAAATGACAGGGGATTTCACATTCCTTGATTCAGACAATACGGTTGTAGCAACCATATCTGGTTATGAAGCGGTAATGGACATATCCCTGAACAATGCGTTCAAGCCTGAAGGGATAAAGGTATAGTTAACAACCATGCCTTCGGCAGGGCTGCTAACGGTTTAATTAGTTTAATTGGTTTAATTGGTTTGATTGATTTGATTCCTGTCAGAATAGTACCCGGAATTTTGTATTAAATTCATCAATAATTTCAAGGAACTCATCTGGAAGTCTTTTCCTTGCATTTGTTATAATCTCTTCTGGAATCTTATTGTAAAATGCCTGGGCAATACCTCCGGCAATACAGGCCATAGTATCACTATCACCACCGAGAGATATACCCTTTCTGATTGCATCCTCAACATTTTCCGATTCAAGAAAAGCAACTATTGATTCCGGTACAGAGCCCTGACATGAAACGTCAAAGCTGTATTCAGGCCTTATTTCATCAAGTTTCCGATCAAGGTTATAGACAAATCTTTGAGATATTTCTTTCTTGATTGACTCTTTACTTTCACCATTTACTGCAAGGAAAATTGAAAGAGCTGCAGCCTGAGCACCTTTAATTCCTTCAGGGTGGTTATGAGTTACAGAAGCACATTTTTCAGCTTCACTAAGTACATCTTTTATTGAATTAAACGCATATCCCACAGGGCTTACTCTCATGGCAGACCCGTTACCCCAACTATTATATGGTCCTTCAGAGGAATATATCCATTGGTAAAACGACATACCGTAACCTGCTTCCGGATATTTCCTTCCAAATTTCCTGTAGGATGTGACATAATCAACACCGTTAAGAATAGAAAAAGCAGTCGCAACAGTTAATACGGTGTCATCTGTAAAGGTAGAATGATTTGAGAAAAGCGGGAAGTTTATAGTCTTTATAGGCCGCCCTTCATAAACAGAACCTATTATGTCCCCTGCTATCGATCCAATCATTATTGTCTCATTTAATCAAACTATACGTTCCCACAGCAGAACCCCGACCATATCATTCTTCCCGAGTTTCATGGGATGAGTTTTAAGTGTTAAATTTCTTTCATTGATTTCAAAAAATCTTTCCTGCTCGCTGCCTATCCAGTTTGGAAGGAGACTTCCTTCAACATAATGAGTAACTATACCTTTTACATTATCAACCTTGTACTTACCGTAATATGCTGTATAGCCCTCAAAGGCCTCCCTGATTTCCTGAGGTGTCCCTTTTAAATGCTCATCCGAGTTAAACACCGACCGATCTGAACGCATCAGGTGCGCTGACATATAACCGCAACGGTCATACGTGAGAAGCCCTTTTGCGTTCTCTCCCAGCGGATAAGCCACTTCACCATCTTCTGTGGTTCTGAACTCTGAAGAAACAAGCGTCCAGGTTCCAATGAACAATTCATGTGTACTAATATTCATAGAATTCTCTATTTAGGGTACTTATCTTCAATGCTCAACAAATTGACAGTATGGGTAAATACCCGTTAAGATTCCTATATCTTGCCCAGAATTTCACGTGCAAAAGTCTTTGCATTTACTTCATCTTCAGTATTTGGGTGTTCTTTCATGCCATTGATTAAAGTTTCCCATTCATCATCAGGAACATTTTGTGCCTGTTTTATCATATCGTGTAATTCAGGTGTAAGAAATCCCTGGCAGTTATAACATCCTAAAAAGTTGTAGCCTTTACTTTTGCTTCCATCTTCAAGGTTTTTCAATCCAGTTTCAAAATTCTTCTTGTCATATATATCTCCTGCATGGGTCACAAATCCGGCAACAGCACCACCTGATGATTCAGGTAGTTCACTTACAAACTTATTAACCTGTTCAGCAAGCCCCCCGGCATGAATAGGTGAACCAACAAAAAGCAGATCAGCCCCCGTACAATCAGCTGGAGTTATATCATCAATTTTTTTCAACTCACAATCATGAGAAATCTCATCATGTATTGCCTTTGCAATCTTTTCGGTATTTCCGGTCTGACTGAAATATGTAATTAAAATTTTCATAATATTACCTCCCTATTTAAAAATGATGCACTCGTAAAAAGTTAAATTAATTTATTCAGGCCATTCACGTATCAATCCTTCCTGTGCGACCGAAGCAACAAGAGTTCCGTCACGCGTGAAGATATTACCGCGGGCATAACCTAATGCTCCGGATGCATTAGGGCCGTCTTTTGAATAAAGAAGCCATTCATCCATTCGAAATTTTCTATGAAACCACATGGCATGATCAAGACTTGCTATCTGTATATTTTTTGAAACAAAAGTAATACCGTGCGGCAACATTGCTGTACGCAAAAGACCGAAATCCGAAGCAAACGCCAGCACAGCCCGATGAATTATTGTATCATCAGACAATTTACCTGTTGCACGAAACCATACATTATCTTCCGGTTGTCTTATCTCAGGATTAAAAGGATCGATAGGATTAACAGGCCTGATATCAATCGGCCATTTACGAAAAAATGTATGACGGAAGTTTTCAGGAATTTTATCTACGACCTGTTTTCTGAGATCAAGTTCGCTCAGCAGATTTTCCGGTCCTTTAACATCAGGCATTTCAATCTGATGATCAAATCCTTTTTCTTCTTTATGAAAAGATGCGGATAGATGAAAAATTGCCCTTCCGTGTTGTATCGCAACCACCCGCCTTGTATTAAAGCTGTTACCGTCACGAATTCGGTCGACATCATAAATAATCGGTACCGCCATATCACCGGGTCTGAGGAAATATGCATGTAAAGAATGAACATTACGGTCGTCTTCGACCGTTCGCCAGGCAGCCATCAAAGCCTGTCCCAATACCTGACCTCCGAAAACGCTTTGAACACCGACATTCTCACTGTCACCTCTAAAAATATTTTCTTCAATTTTTTCGAGATCCAGTAGTTCTTCTAAAACGTTTCCCATGGTACCTCCGTTATTAAATGATTCAGAAATCTGGTCTTTATCATTTGAGGATGCCTCGCTATCAAACCTAATCTGCATTTTCGAGATCGGTTATATTTTCATTGTTTTGACGATAAAATCATTCAGGAGCAGTGGAGTTTCTTTCCACATGCCTGAAGCAGGAGAAGAAAATAAATTACAAGTCAGCCCCGCCAGGCGGGGCTAACATAAACGAAAATACCGACTGGTAGTTTATCAGGAGTGAGGACATATATGAAGTATATCAAACTTCCGATAAACCACTCTAATCCGGTCATACCGCTAACACAGAATTAAGCATGCTATAAAACCTTAAACTGCTTCGACAACTGTGGCTATACCAATTCCGCCGCCACCGCACATCATCTGGATACCAGCCCGTCCTTTTGTGCGTTTTAGATGATGAGCCATTTCACCAAGGTACACGATACCTGAAGCCCCTATGGGATGTCCTAATGCAATAGCACCTCCTGTAGGATTTACACGAGGGTCATCATAATCATAACCAAATTCATCAGCAAACGCCAGGCATGGTGATGCAAAAGCTTCATTAGGCTCTATGATATCCATATCATCCATTGTTTTCCCTGCTCGCTTAAGAGCTTTTTTCACTGCAGGTATCGGGGCAAGGAGCATGGGTACAGGATCACCTCCTGCTGAAGCACAACCGGTTATTTTACAAAGGGGTTCAAGACCCAGTTTTTCAGCTTTTTCCGCAGTCATTAAAAGAACTGCAGCAGCCCCGTCAACAATCTGAGATGAATTGCCCGCCGTTACCATGCCGCCTTCTTTAAATGGAGGTTTAAGTCCTCCAATATCCTGCATAAAACCTTCAGGATCTTCAACGGCTTTGGATCTTAAAACTTCATCCTTTACTACCACTCTTTTCTCCCCTTCCCATGTATATTCAAAAGGTATAATATGATCCGAAAAGAGTCCGTTCCTTTCTGCCAGAACGGCTTTTTGCATACTCAACATACCGAATCGATCAAGCTGTTCCCGTGTATGCCCGTCTGCTTCTGAAATCATTTCCGCGCAGAGCCCCTGGGGCACATTCATCTGAATTTCTTCAATTCTTGAAGTCATTCGCACAGGATAATCGGCCTGCATAGCTACATACACATCAGAGCCCATACCATAATGGGACATAAGCTCAACCCCTGAACAAAGTATTATATCGCCGTCCCCAACTTTGAGAGCCCGTGTTGCAAAATTAACAGCCTTGAGTCCTGCATTGCAGTACTGGTTTACAGTACAGGCGGAAACTTCATTTGGAATTCCTGCCAAAAGAGAGGCAAATCTTCCAATATTTGACCCCTGTTCCCCAATCTGGCTAAGGCAGCCAACAATAACATCCTCAATTTCCCGCTCATCAAAGTTTGGTGCTTTCTCCTTAACCCTGTCAAGAAGCCCGCGCATCGTTGAAGCCAGAAGTTCCTGGGCAGAAGCCTGACAAAGCTGGCCGTTCTTTTTCATACCTTTTACACCTGATTTGCCAATTGGGCTTCTGACTGCATCTACGAGTACAACTTCTTTAATTTTTGCCATTTTTTGTCTCCTTTTTAACTAATTGAACAAATGAAACTAATTAATAAAATTACCGATCAAAATTTTGCTTTGTTATACTAAGGTTTTATTGTCAATTTTTGATGCTTCTTCCCATATAATATAGTCCGTTTGACTTGTGTCCGTTCATTGTTTTATATTCTGTACTTTTCAATAAAATTTTCTTAAAAACAGAATTCAATTTTATTATCCACTCCTTTGTATGATGCCTCAGCACAGCTCCTTCAGGCAACTCAAATACACCGTACTTTTTATATTTCCCCTCGTATTTTTTATAACGCTCGATATTCCTCACATCATCATTTATTATAAAATCATTCAAGTAAAATATACCCCCCGGTTTCAGAACTCGATTGATTTCTTTTACAAGCCTTTTTTGATTATCATCTTCCGCAATACATGTCAGTACTGCAATAATTATGACGGCATCAAAGGAATCATCATAAAATGGAAGTTCAGAGCTATTATTTACTCTAAGGTCCAGAAACGGATGTTTATCTTTGCCACTTTCTACCATCTTTTCAGAAAAGTCAACTCCGATGAGTTTTTTGTAACCGCTAAAGTATAATTCATTTAATGTACGCCCGTAACCGCAACCAACATCAAGAATATAACTGTTCTTTGAAACATATTCAGCAAAAAGACTCATCTGAAAAGGTGTGGTGAATTTTTTATCTCCAGCCACACTGTCCCAGAAGTCTTTTTGATTTAACTTATCATTCATAGTTTTTCATATTCTCAGAAGGATAGTAATAAGGAGATTGATTAGGGGTCTGTTTTACTTTAACGAAGCGAAACAGATGTATTTGGGTCCAATTTCAGCGAGATTATCAAAAAGCCAATAAAATCTTGTTTTATTTAAAAAACGACTGAGTCGTAAGTCCATGAATACAGGACTAAAGTTTCAGATGACCTACCTTTAGGCAATAATTCCAATGCAGAACCACAGGAAATTAAATAATCTCATCCATGAGTGATTCCATAAATGCCTCAACCTTTATCTGAAGACGTGGGATATTTCCCACCTCTTCGGCTTCTATGCTCATCATCTTGATTCCTTTTTCCTTAGCCTTTATTTCAACTGCAGGATATGAAAACATGTATGGGTCACAATATTTTTCAACTAACCATATCATTCCATCTGCATCGGATTCTTCAGCCATGCCGGTTAAACTGTCAACTATCTTTGCCATAGGGAACTTACCCGGGAAAGGGATTTTTTCAAGGTAATGAGTTGCAAGTGATCCCAGAGGATCGGGACCTGACTCAACTGTGTCCCAGCAGTATCTCATGCCATAACTGAAATTATCCATCACCACATGTCCGCCGCACTTTTCAATCACTTCAATTACAGTATCAGCCTCTTCAATGGCGTTACTTACAACACATATATATACATCGCCCTGATCATTATCAATATCCGGATTTTCATGGTAATTTGAAATTATATTCTCAAGCATCCGGTTGTGCTCATCTTTCGGAAGAACCAGGCCCGCCTTTATTATATCAATTATATCACTTCCTGATATTGATGAATCAGAAAAACTTCTTAACTCATAAAGCTTTTTCATCAGGTTACGATTTTCGTTATACACTTCTATTGAATGAATAAGACGGTCATCGGTTATTTCATTTCCGGACATCTCCTCAAGGAAACTTTTAAAAATTTTGAGTTCTGATATAAAAAAATCCCTTGATGTTTTTTTTGAGGTTGCAGGAACCTGCAGGAAGTGTGATTGGGGCATGCCTGAATTAAGTTTCCAGACTCCGTAAAACCCTCTGGATGCCTCACATGCATGAGCCAACACAGAGCCGTCGAGATAGTCAAGTTTTCCGGTCATGGCCTGTTCGAGACAATCTTTAAGATGAGTACATATAAAATCGGGAAGACAGGTTTTTGTCTCTGTCAGGGGCAGATTAGTAGTAAACAACTGGACTGGAAGTATTCCTGCAGCATATATCATTTCTTCAGGAGTCAATGCGCTAAAGTAACCTAAAACCTTATTCCCACTCTTTTTCCACTCGGCAGCAACATTATCCCTGTTGTTAAAAACTTTTTTAAATTCAGAAAACATTATCTATCTCCCTCCGGCACTTTGACTTTTCAACACTTCATGAAACATATCAACCATAGACCTGAACTTATTTGGGTCATGGCTCCCAGGATCAGCCATACTGCCTTCAACTATCATATTGGGAATTCCGATTTTTTCCTTCAAGCTCTTTGCAACATCAAGCTGACCTGTTGAATAACCTCTGCAACCCTTATTTTCAAAAACCACAATTCCGTCTACCCTGTATTCTTTTACAGCCTCTTCAACGATTTCGATTTTTCTGTCAAGCCGCCTGTTTGTCCATCCTGTAAGATATTTTTTTGCAAGTCCTCTAAATGGATCGCTTTTATCAAGACCTTTTGCAAAATATTCTTTTAGAAGTGTCTCGTAGACGAATACCATCCCTTTGCTTTCAAAATAATCAAAAAGATCCATATCATGATATATTGGCAGGTTATCCCATATCAGGCGATATTCTTCATGTTCTGCAACTCCAATGTTGTTCTCTTTCTTTTCAAGTGTCTCCTCATAAAAAGCTTTGTAAAAATCCAAAGTCTCCTGCTCTCCGGTAACATTTACAAGGCCAAACATGTCGGCGAACAATTGTCGGAACCCTACAGGACTCGGAGAGTTTTTCCTCAGCTCAATTACCTTGTGAAAATATTCGCAGGCATCCGAAGAAAGTTCAACGACTTTTTCAAACCTATCCTCATCAAAATCTTTTCCCGTTTCTTTCTCAAGAAACGATATAAGTTCCTTAGTCTGTGAAATATAAAAATCAATATGGCGCTCTTCATAATCAGCACATAAAACAGGCCCGTCAATTATAAAAAGCGGTACTTTATAATGCTGATGCATAAGTTCCCACCATGGGACATGAGCCCCGCATGTATATGCACTTGATATAAGGAGATCAGGTGCAATCATACCTCCTTGCGGGCCTTTATCAGAATACATGGAACCAAGAGCACATGTGGAAAATGCACACAGGTCCCTTGACACACCTGCCTTTTCTGCTTCAAATACCAATTCGTCTCCCATATCAGTGTTGCATGCACGGGTAGCATACCCTTCGGGGTAAAAAGGGAAAATGTCCATGGCAACAAGAACCTCAAATGGAAGAAACCCTGTAACATGTGCAGTTAGTTTCTTTTTTGAAGCAGCATCTGAATAATTCTGATAATATTTTGCAAGAAGTTTTTCTTTGGCCTTTATATAGTTTTCATGTGCTGTCATAAACTATTACCTTTCATTTTTTACCATGAGTGCGAAATGGCTTTTACATTACAGATTTCTATACATGGAAGAGACACCTGGTCGCCTGAAGACTTACATGAATCGCATTCATACTTCAGCTTATTCTTTTTATCATCTGCAACAACAGCAACAGGAATATCCCTTAACGGATCATTAGGGTCCTCATCTTCAATTACAAACACCTGTACAGGACATGCCTCTACACAATCCCCGCAGCCGTCACATTGATCAGTATCAATGGTTATAAAATAATCTCCCGTAGCATCTTTGTATCCATAATTTGCAAGCATAAATTATCCTTATTCTTTATTAAGGGAATTACCTTTCATGCCCCTTTAGCGCCTTCTTCTCTTTTTTCTTTTTTTATTTTTACAAAGGGAATGACCAAAAATTGCCGCACCAATAGCCCCTGCTATCTGAGTATCCCATTGGGTAGTAATTCGTTCAATCCCTGCAAGTTTCATTACCCTATCCATTACACCGCTATTTTTTGACATACCACCGGTAACTGCGAACTCTTTTTCCATACCGATTCTCTTTACGAGAGAATAAATCCGTTCTGCCATAGCCCTGCAATATGCTGCAAGCACCTGTTCGGTACTCCATCCTTTTCTTAAAAGTCCGGTGGCTTCAGTTTTTGCATAAATCACACAAACGCTTGAAACGGGTGCAGGTTCATCACCTTCAAATGCAAACGATCGATCCCCAACCTCATCGATCGGCACACCAAGAAGATCAGCCAGTATCTCCATGCCACGACCAGTACCTGCTGCACATTTATCATTCATCATGAAAGTAATGACCTTACCGTTTTCATCACAATGTATGGCCTTTATATCCTGACCGCCCACATCAAGAACAGTGCGCACTTTATCGCCATAGATATAGTTGGCACCTCGTGCATGACATGCAATTTCCGTGAGTGTGCGATCGGCAAAAGGCACATTAATCCTCCCGTATCCTGTACCAACAGTATAATTTACCCTTTCTCTGTCAATACCCGCAGCTTCTATAGCATAATTCAAAGCGTTTACCGCACTGGTGGGGCTGTCAGAACCGGTTCTCATACTTCCATAGGCATAAACCTCTCCGTCAGCAGCAATAACAGCCTGGGAGCTTACCGATCCCACATCAATTCCAACTGTAAATAATTCTACATCACCCGGATTAATATCAGGGTTTCTCCAGTTGGACTCCGTCCATCTCCAGTATTCCTGTTTGTTTTTTTCCATTTTGCAAATCGGTTATTTGTGCATAGTTCCAGGTTCGTTAAAAAAAATAGTTAGTGTCCATCCAGTCCCGCCACTAAAGCAGCCCCTACAGCAGCACCGTATTCAGGCATTTCCGGAATTAAGATTTTATCAAGATGAAGTTCACGTTTAAGGGAATCCAGAAAACCGGGGTTATAACTCACACCTCCAATCATTGATACATCCTCTTCTATTCCAATTCGTCTAATCATTGAGGCTATACGGTTTGCCATTGAATCGTGAATCGCCTTGCAGATATCATTTTTTTCAGTTTTTGCATGAATCAATCCAACAACTTCTGATTCAGCAAAAACAACACATTGGGAATTCATTGGAATTGATTTATTAGATTTTAATGATAATTTCCCCATATCTTCAAGACTGATCTCAAGAGCCCTCGCCATAGCTTCGATAAACGAACCTGCACCTGCAGCGCATTTCCCGTTAACAGCAAAGTCAACAGGATTTCCGTTCTTGTCAACCTTGGCCACCCTTCCTTCTTCAGCGCCTACATCAATTACCGTTCTGGCATTCGGGAAGAAAAAAGCAGCAGCCTTTGACATAGCCTTTATATCATTGACATGGATATCGGCGTTTATAATAGAATCTTTACCTGATCCCGTCCCTCCAATCCTGTCAATTTGATCTTCTATTATTTGAAAATCCCTTAGAGCCTTTTCAAGGGATTCCTGAACTGCCTTTACCTGATCAAATCCGGTCAGCACTAACCCTCTGCCTGCTATAACTCCGTCTTTTATCAAGACAGCCCGGGTGCTTTTAGCACCACAGTCTATTCCCGCTGTAATCATTTCCCCCAACCTCAGTATTTAATTGATTTTTTTTCAGTATCTACTATGAGGTAATAGGTGTCAAGATAACACATGACAAAAATTTACGAAAAACAGACATGGGTTGTATGTATCTATCTGAAAATTAGTGTGATGCAATAGACGGAGACTTTTTAATACATCTTCAAAAGCTCTGAAGCTTGTATTAAAAATTTAATCATGATATTTTCGATTCCGGCAAATATCAATATATACCATGATGCGTCAATACCGCTACCTTATGGTTCTATGAAAATCAAGTACCCAGGAGACGCTCAAATTCAAGTTAGATTTACTTGATCTGGTTGAACGCAAGGAAAAAATAAAAAGTCCACTCTTTTAAAATTATAAAGGTTACTCATGAAAATGCGCACCCGCATATTTTTCATTTTGTTAATACTTTTTATAATTGCGGTTTATATTCCTGCTCTTAACTCACCTTTTATCAGGGATGATTTTCCGGCAATAGTAGTTAATTTACCTTTAAAATTTTCAAACAATTTAAATAAAATTGCCTTTTCACCTTCGTTCCATCCATCTCGGCCTTTGTTTAACCTGCAAAATTGGGGTTTATTAAAAATTTTTGGGTGTGCCCCCTTTCCGTTTCATGTTTTCTGCCTGTTATTGCATATTCTTAACGGGTCAATGGTTTATATTCTTTTTACAAAAATTTTTAGTCCCGAAAAGGAAAAGAATAAAGGAAAGCCCCCGGCTCTTCTAATTGCATCTATCTTTATGATGCACCCTTTACAGACTGAAACGGTCAACAATATTGTAAACAGTTCGGGTATGTTAATGACTTTTTTTTATATCCTTTCACTTCTTTATTTTGCAAAATACAAATTAATATCAAATAAATCATATAACCATGATATAAAAATTAAATTCCGTTTTAACTCTTTCTTCATCTTATCCCTTTTTTTTGGAATACTTTCCCAGTTTTGCAAAGAATCAGCAATAACATTGATCTTCAGTCTCTGGGGTCTAAACTATATTCTAGAAAAAAAGGTTCACAGAAGCACTCTATCTTTCTTTTCCATACAGCATATAAGATCTCTTTATCCTTTTTTTATTACCCTGGTTATTGTGCCTTCTATGCTTAAGATACTTCCTTATAAGCATCAGGGTATTGGTTTTTCAGTAATAGATCCATGGCTCCACTTTGTAACCCAGTGGGAAATACTGGCGATGTATTTATTAAAATTTTTTGTTCCTATTGGACAGAATTTTGATTATGACATCCCACTTGCAAAAAGCACATTCGAGTTCCTTCCCATTGCTGGTTTATCCTTACTTCTTTTTATCACAATATTTGCATGGATGCAGAGGAAAAGGATTCCGTGGCTTCCCGCAGGCTGGTTTTTTTTCCTCGCGGCAATATCTCCAAACATTTCTGTTCCCAACATTGATTTTGCAGCTGAACGTTATGTCTACCTGCCTCTTATAGGATTTTCAACGGCAACCGTCGCCACCCTTTACCACTATATGCCAAGAAAATATATTTATCTAATTGTCTGTTTTTTTATCTACTTAACAATATTTACAGGGTTCAGAAACCAAGTATGGTCCAATGACATGATTTTATACGTAGACACAATAATAAAGTCACCAACAAATATGAGGCCTGTTGTGGGATATGCCGAAAGTCTGTTTTACAACGGAAAATTCAAAGAAATGCTTTCAATATATGAAAATGTTATCAAAAAAATCCCGATAAAGCCCCGAGGATATTTTTATGTCAAGGTATTAAATGAAGTCGCAATATCCTATATGCTGCAGAATGATTATGAAAAAGCGCTTTTAGTTCTTGAAGATTCTATCAGGAGCAGCAATGGAAATACCAAAACCATCTTTTTATTAAAAGGCATTGCATTGCTTGGTCTTGGAGAACAGGAAGAGGCTATGGCCTTGTTAAAAAACCGTTTCAATATAGATCCCGGACAACCCGGTATTTTTTTTCTGCTCGCCAGTCATGAAAAAAACAACAACAATATTGGCAAAGCCTTAAACTACCTTGATATAGCCTGCGAATCCTACTTCCCTCCGGCATGTAAGGAATATGAAAAGCTAAAGAATGGGGAGTAAATCCCAAGCTACACTCTTTTATGCAATTTAAAGCACCAATCAAGGCGTTTTCCTGCATAACTGAAGTAGAAGTGAAAGGTATACATAGAATGGATATAAAAAACTCCCCAATTCCTGAAATGGGAATCAACTGTAAATAGCTTCCAATTATAGTCTCTATAGGAATTTTATCCTTGACCATTATAATGCAATGTCTATATATCTTATTTTCATGGAAATGACATTATAGTTGGAGAATCCTTTGCTTGACCAGCCTTTTTGTCCTAATAGCACCAGCAGTTGTGACTTTAAGTGTGAGATACAGCAAAGATATTTTTTTTCACATTATCAGATTTTTATTATCAATGAGCTCTGCCGAAATTAAAAATACATATCATACTCCGGCTAAGGAAATTTCCTGGATTTCCAGACATTTCCCAAATCTTATATTTTATAAAAATATGGTTTCTATTATTGTAAAGGCTGCGGGCCTTGCAAAAAAAGGCAGATATTCTGGTGAGGACTGGATAGTAAGTAGTCAGAACATGATGAAAGCCCTTGAGAATGTCGGAGTTAAATTCCATATTGAAAACTTGGAGGTCTTGAATAAACTGAAATCCCCATGCGTTATAGCGGGCAATCACATGAGTGTTTTAGAAACACTTGTTCTTCCGGGGATTATTCATCCGCATCAAAAGTTTACTTTTGTTGTAAAAAAAGGTCTGATGGATTATCCGGTATTCAAACATATCATGATAAGCCGGAATCCAATATTTGTTGACAGAGTAAACCCCAGGACAGACCTTCAGAATATCCTTTCAGGTGGACAGGAGCGTTTGAGCAAAGACCTTTCCATAATGATTTTCCCTCAAACAACCCGCATATTTGACATAGACCCCAAAACCTTCAATTCCATAGGGGTTAAACTCGCCAGACGCGCAGAAGTACCATTAATTCCTTTAGCTCTGAAGACAGATGCATGGGGAATAGGAAAATGGCTTAAAGATTTTGGTAAAATAAACCCTTCTGTAAAAGTTCATTTTTCTTTCGGGGAACCTATGACTATTACCGGTAACGGAAAACATGAGCATGAAAAATGCCTACAATTTATAAGTGATAAGTTGGAAAGCTTTGATTAATGATCCGGTAAAGGCCATAAATGAGATGGAATATTAAAAAACCTCATTTTTTAAACATATGAACAAATTAAATTTTTCGATGATTTATACACATAGGCTGAATTAAAAATCAGACAAAAGATGTCGCTTTTCAAAGACCTCAATCTGAATGAAACAGCCCTTTACTTATGGCATTAACTATTATCCATTAGGAGTAATTCAACATGAATCCTTATAAAGACAAAATTGCTATTGTAACAGGTGGAGCATCGGGCATCGGAAAAGCTATCTCCAAAGAACTGGGCAGTCGTGGGGCTTTTGTACTTGTGACCGATATAAATGAAGTCGGAGCACACCACGTTGCAATAGACATTTGCAGCGTGGGTGGAAAAGCAACTTCAGCCGTCCTTGACGTTACCGATATTGAAGGGGTTGATAAATTCATTAATGAAACTGCCAAAGAATACGGACGTCTTGATTACATTTTCAACAACGCAGGTTATAATATAAGCGGTGAAGCAAGAGATATGACTTTCGATCACTGGAAAAAGATAATTGACCTTAACCTCTGGAGCGTTATTGCAGGTTCCACATCCGCATATAAAATTATGGTCCGTCAGGGATTTGGACATATTGTTAATACTGCTTCCATAGTAGGCCTGCTGCATCTACCGACTGAGTGTGCCTACGCAACCACAAAGAGTGGAATCATAGGTCTTTCTAGAGTTATGAGAGCTGAAGGTGCTGCTTTTAATGTAAAAGTAAGTATGCTATGCCCTGGAATAATTGATACAGGTATTTTTGAAGCTGCAACCATCCTTCAAATGGACAGAAATGAGAATATTGACCAAATGCCGCGATTTAAATTAAGTGCAGAAAAAGCAGCGCGTATTACACTTAACGGTGTGGCACGCAACAAAGAATTTATTATATTTCCATTTTCTTCAAAATTTGGATGGTGGCTCTACAGAATTAGTCCTGCTATATATAAGCCAATAAACTGGTTCATGTTAAGAGGGTTCAGAGATTTGCGTCTGAATTCATAATAGAGGCAAACAATAATACCCTTTTAGATTTAATATTATTTTAAATACCCAATATAAATTAAGGAGACTATTCCTATGAACGGATCAGAGATACTTGTAAAAACAGCGGCAAAAGCAGGTGTTAAATATTGTTTCTCAAATCCAGGTACAACTGAAATAGCAGTCGTATCGGCCCTGGATTCTGTTCCGGGAATAAAAGGGGTTCTTGGACTTTTTGAAGGTGCCTGCACAGGTGCAGCGGACGGATACGGTAGAATGACAGGAAAACCTGCAATGACCCTTCTGCATCTCGGCCCTGGAATGGGCTATGGGCTTCCAAATTTACATAATGCCAGGAAAGCCCATACTCCTGTTTTAAATGTAATAGGAGAGCATGCTTCATGGCATCGTTCAGCTGATTCGCCGATTACAATGGACATTGACGGATTGTCAAATACGGTCTCCGGGTGGCAGCGAACAATTAACTCTGCGGAATCCATATCCCGGGACACAGCCGACGCAATAGCAGCATCTTTAAACGGCAATGTTGCCAGCCTGATTTTTCCGACAGATTTTCAGTTTGCTGAATATTCAGATGATTTGATTGCAGAACCTCAAATTGCATACAGCCCGGTTGATGCAGAATCTATTGAAAAAGCTGTTGTTCAATTAACATCCAAAGAGGAATGTGCACTTTTTCTCGGTGGACAGGCCTTGCTTGAGCGGGGGATTATGGCAGCGGCCAGAATTAAGTCAAAAACAGATTGTGATCTTATTTCAGAATGTTTTCCTTCACGAATTGAACGCGGCAGAGGTTTACCCCTTATAGACCGCATAGCGTATTTCCCGGAAATGGCAATAGAAATGATGGCAAAATATAAAACTGTCATATTTATAGGAGCCGATGAACCGGTTTCTTTTTTCGGATATGAAGGAGGACCGAGCAGAATACTTAATGAAGACCAACGTAAGCTTCATATAGGTACAGGAGATCAGGACGTATATGAGGTTCTTGAGGCCCTTGCCGATGCCGTTGGGGCACCGGGAAATGTCAATGACAACTCATACGACGGATATGTAAAACCGGCACTTCCCCAGGGGGAACTGAACGTTGAGAATGCCGGTATTATTATTTCCGCTTTGCAGCCTGAAAATGCAATCATTATTGACGAAGCCATAACATCTTCAGTCGGCTTTTACTTACAACCCCCGAATCCATCACCCCATACCATTCTATCATTAACAGGAGGATCTCTTGGTGTGGGTATACCCTGTGCTATAGGCGCGGCTCTTGCCTGCCCGGACAGACCGGTAATAGGCTTCCAGGGTGACGGTGCAGCAATGTATACAATCCAGGGATTATGGACCCAGGCTCGGGAGGGACTGAATATAACAACCCTCATCTGTGCTAATCGAAGCTACGATATAATAAAGTGGGAAGTCGCCAGGTCTGGCAACATTGAACCAGGACCTAACGCGCAATCTCTTACAGATATTACAAATCCTGAAGTTAATTATGTAAGTATAAGTAAAGGCCTGGGAGTGCCTGCCGTTTCAGTAAATACTGCTGAAAGCCTGATAGAAGAATTCAACCGTGCCATTAATGAACCCGGCCCCCATCTTATTGAAATGGTGTTATAATATTCCCTGCAGTTTACAACGAAACTGCTTGTAACAAAAAACATTAAAAAAAGCTGGTGGGTCTATGAAGTGCAGAAAATGCCAGAGTAGAAAAATAGTGTCCTCAAAAAAAACAGGCGAGGACAAGGCAAAATGGTATAATCTTTTCCGTAAAGTTTACTATTGCAGCAAGTGTGAAGAGAGATTCTGGATAGTTATAAATCCCGTTGAAAGTAAAAAGTCTAAAATCGTTTTAGCACTTATTGCCCTAGTACTCGCACTATTTTTTATACTCCCCCATACACTCTTTAAAAATATTAATTCGCCGGAATCAAAAAAGAATTCCATAAACAAATTCATTTCAAAACCAATTAAAAAGCCTGAAAAGAAAATGTTTATTGACGAAAAAAAACTGCAATCAAAATCCCCGGATAAGAAAATTGATGAAAAACCAGATGGGAAACCATATGGAAAAACAGGGGGGAAAACAGATGATAAAGCAAAATATTCTGAAACCGCAAAAGCAGAAGAAGTTACAGCAGAATTAAAAAAAACACCAGGCACATCACAAAAGATTACAACAATAAAACCTGGAGAAAAGGCTGATCCGCTCATAGAAAGTCAACCTCTAAAAACAAATTTAAAAAGAGAATCGATTAAGGTTCAGGTGCAAAAGAACACCCCCTATCTGTCTTTAATGAGTATCAATACGAAGAAAATGGGTGATCTTTTAACAATAATAATTTCATGTGATAGTCAAATACCTGAAACTGAATCTTTCTTTCTTGATTCACCACCAAGGTTCGTTGTTGATATAAAAGGGAAATGGAAAAATTCCGGCCCTTCCTACCTGTCAGTAAAAGATAATTTGGTCTCTAAAATAAGAATCGGCACACATAAAGATAGGCTAAGGATTGTGATGGATATCAAAAATAAAGAAAATTTAGCTCCTGAATTAAAAAGATCAAAGAATAAACTTATAATAACCCTGATAAAAAAATAAAATTCAATACTAAACGGCAGAAAATCATAGTACATATTCTGGTAAGGATTTAATATAAAACGATATTTTGCTTTTATTCAGTGCCAAAAGCATCCTAATTACCGGTTTTTATTAATACCAGTTTATACATGGCATTTAGCTGGTATTTTTTTGGTATGCCCTATATGCAAAAATTATAGTATAAATTCCTCAGTCACTCTTTCAATTATACAAATAATCCAGGTTCAATGATATTTTTTAATAATTCCAATTTTTTAATAAATGGAGATTAAATGGCTCGCAAACCAACCTATGAAGAATTGGAACAAAAAGTCAAAGAATTTGAAAGTTCTGGTTATAGGAATAAGAAGGAAGGAGAAGCTCTTAAGGAAAGTGAGTTTCAGTTTGATTCGCTCTTTCAAAATATTCAAACCGCAATTATCATTCACGGATCTAATGGGGAAATAATAAAATGCAATGATGCATCGATGAAACTGCTTGGTTTAACTGAAGATCAAATGCTCGAGAAAAAGCCTTCTGATAAGTATTGGCGGCTTTTTTATGAAGATGGCAGCGCGATACCTCATGAAAACTATCCGGTCAGCCAGGTTGTGGCAACGCGGAATATTGTGGAAGACTTTATTGTAGAAGCATATTGGCATAATAAGGATGATAACGTTATATTATTAGTTAATGCCAGCCCTGTATTTAATCATGATGGCAGTATATCTCAAATCATATTATCCTTCAAGGATATTACCATTCAAAAACAGGCAGAAAGGCGCCTGCAGGAACGTGAAGAACTTATGAACGCCACACAACGACTTACAAAAGTTGGTGGGTGGGAATTTGATGTGGAAAAACAAACAACATTTTGGACTGATGAAGTATATCAAATCCATGATATTCAGATTAGTGAAGATCCGAAACATTTAGAGCAGGCAATAATGTGTTATGACCCTGAGAATCGACAAGAGATTGTGAATGCTTTCTGGCAATGTGTAGAGAAAGGGAAAGCATATGATTTTGAGTTCCCTTTCTCTACTGCAACGGGCCGTAGGATTTGGGTTAAAACCAGTGCCGAGCCTGTACTAAAGGAAGACAGGATCGTAAAAGTTTTAGGCAATATTATGGATATCACGGAACGCAAAAAGAGCGAAGAGCGTTTTAAATCTATTTTCAATAACTCGATGGACGGAATTCTCGTCGCAGATAGCAAAACACAAGCATTTCACGATGCCAACCCTGCAGTGTGTCAGATGCTGGGATACACTCGGGATGAAATCAGGAACCTTCAGGTCAAAGATATTCATCCAGCAGAAGTCCTTCCTGATGTTATTGAAAAATTTGATGGGGGGGTTAAAAACGAGATAAATATTTACGAAGATATCGCCATCAAGAGGAAGGACGGATCAATCTTCTATGGAGACATCCACGCTTCTCCTCTTGTGCTGGGTGAACAATCCTTTCTGGTAGGGTCATTCCGGGACACCACAGAACGTAAAAAGACCAAAGAAACACTTAAACAAGCTCATGATGAACTTAATGAACGAGTTAAAGAGCGAACCCATGAACTGGAAGAACTTAATACCGCTCTTACCGTTTTGCTGAAAAAAAGAAGTGAGGATAAGGAACAACTTGAAAATAATCTCTTATCAAATCTAAGAACACTCATCGAGCCTTATTTATCCAGATTAAAATCCACAAACATGTCCAAGGCACAAAAAACTCTGATAGAAATTCTCGAATCAAATATTAACGAAATTACTGCACCATTCACCAGTAAATTGTCATCCGAATACCTATATTTTTCCCCAACAGAAATCCAGGTTGCAAACCTCGTAAAAAATGGGAAAACAAATAAAGAGGTAGCGGAAGTATTAGGAGTGACCAGGAGAACCATAGAATTTCACAGAGAAAATATAAGAAAAAAACTTGGTCTGAAAAACAAAAAAACTAACCTCAAAACCTTCCTGATGACTCTCAAATAATACCAGCTTAAGCATGTCATTATAACGGTATTTTTTTGGTATACTTTTTTTAATAAAATTATAGTAAACTATATCATTTTCCGTAGATACGACGGGGCTGAAGCCGGTGGAATTAGAATACAAGTTAAATCAACACAATAGAGAATATATACTGCGACAATACAGATCACACATTCGTGTGATAAAATTTGCAGTTTTTGATAAGCAAAAAAACAGGGTAAGATCTTCACATTAACGGGTAAAGTATAATTTAGAGGAAATTAAATGATCAACCGCAAAGGTAATAAGGGCCGGAAAGCAGGACATTATAACGATCAGGGAATAAACGCCTCGAAGAGGAGAAGGTCTAAACCAATGAAAGAGTCAAGCCGGATTGGCGATGACCTTACGCTATCAATAAATAGATTTCTCACGAAATTTCTGGAAAACCAGAAACGCCTGGTTAAAGTCGGAGAGCGGGAAGCAGATGTAGAGGCCCGAAAATTAGAAACAATAGAATCCTTCCTTCCATATGTAAAAAACTTCATGGAAGGCGATACAATTAAGGATTTGATGGTGAATTTCACAGCCAGTATCGGACCATATAAACCAAAACATCTGGATGAAAAGCACAAAAAAGTATGAAAATATCACTGACCACCGGGGAAAAAGGGATACAGACTTTATCAGGCAAAGGCGAATGGCATGCACAGACTATACGCAGGCTTTACAAAAACGAACAAAACAAAGCAAATATTTTATAAGCCACAGACACACACGGATATACACAGGCACCTAACCCTGCCGACATTGCAGAGCTAAAGATGATATCTGTAGTTCAAGAATTTTTACAGTAGCATTGATATATGCAAGATATCTGTTACCCGAACTCATTTTCTCAAAATACAACATCTTGTGTTTTAGTTCCGTTTTGACTCAACCTGATTACCTATAAATTCTACAGACCTGTATCATCTCCGCTTCTGGAAAATGAAGTGGAAGAAAACCTCAATGTCTCTATTTTACCAATGCTACTGGAAAATTCACATAACCATCCGGCGTATTTGTAATCGGATGCTGGGCACCGTTGGTTATCTTTGGCACTGTCTCCGAAACGTAGGTATCCAGTTCCTTCATAGAAATTTTATTATCCTTGATTAAGTCAGCCTTGCCTTTTATCCCTTCAATGAGAGCATAAGTGAACGCTCCGTGCTTCCATTTGTCAGATTCCTGAGATAGTTCCCGGCCCTTGCTTGAAGTGAAGATAACCGCATTTGCCTCCTGGAGTTCCTTTACAAGCCGGTCACTGTCAACACCTCTTGTCTTTTTTCCGCTCACGCCTTCAGAATGGCAAGTATCTGCAAAAATAAGTTTCTTTGCAGGTATGTCCAGTACAGATTTTATCTCACGCCATGAAATCGCCTTTGACCTCTTTATTGTCCCATCATCTTTTATGACTGCGTCCCCTGGTAGGAAATAAAACTCGCCTCTGTCATCGTTCATCCCATGACCTGCAATGAACAGCATGGCAACATCATTATGGCCGGCTTTGCCTAAGTAATTCAGGTTGTCAATGATGTTCTCATAAGTTGGCTTTATCGGGCCGCTATCATTGATAACAAGGGCGTTTATTTTACGGAATAGTTTTCCCTTCTGTCCACTGAATGCCTTTACAATTCCTTCTGAGTCCGCAACGGCATAGGAAAGAGAATTGAGTTTTTTATCCTGATATCTGTTTATGCCGATAGAAAGTATCCACAGGTTTGGAAGTATTGTCTTACTTTTTGCAACGGATGAATATATACGGATGGATTTTCTGCCCTCTGAAAAACCGTTGAATGCCGTCACCTCAATCAGGTTTTCGCCGATGTCCAACTGAACAGGGATCTTTAAATCCAGGGTCTTTTTCCCTTTCGGGGTAACGCCTACTACCTTGAAGCCCCTCCCATCGCCACCTGTAACAACCCTTCCATTAACAAAAACCTTCACTTTCTTTATTATCTGATTCCTGTCCTCTATATAAAGTGTGATTTTTGCATCTGTTGAATTTATCTTTTCGCCGTCTTCGGGTGATTTAATAACAACAAAGGGCGGCTCTATGTTCCGAATTGAAGAAATTCCGGACTGGGATATCGTTTGTTTCCCGATAACCCGGGCAACAGCTTTTTCAATATTGACTCCATTCAATACCGCCTGAACAACCCGTGGTTTATAAAATGCGGACCGGTACTGGTCAATACCATAGACATTGTTGCCAATGCGGACATTTATATATTTATCACCATTTGCAGAAGAGTTATAATAACCTTCAGGGGTTATGACAATCCATTCGCCATCGGTAAAGTTGATAAATTGGGCAATTTCTTTGCCGGTGGAAATGTCCCATATGCGGGTGGTGCCATCTTTGCTGCTGGAATATACATATTTCCAATCAGGACTTACCTCAATAGAAGAGATAGCATTTGTATGACCTGATAATGTTTTCAACTCTTTGCCTTTAAGAATATCCCAAAGGTGTATTGTCATATTCTCTTTGTCTGCCCATAATGCAAGTTTGTAATCTCTACTAACGAAAACTGAGTCAATATGTTTAACAAAGTACCAATCACCTCTTTGAAATGAACAGTCATAATCTGCTACCAATTTCCTTATTATTCTTTTTTGCTTAATATTCCAAAGGTAGATAATAAGTCGGTTATCATTTGCGATTCCCCCTGTTTTACTGTTCAGTCCAATATCTAGAGCCATCAAAAGGACATTCTTCCCGTCTGATCCGATAGCCCCATTATAACCTTTAAAAGCCTTCAATACCTTGCCCGTAGAAGTATCCCAAACATTTAGAAAAACACCATCTGTAGAGACAGCATACCTGCCGTCAGCACTAGTCATTGCATCTTTAATCTCATGCTTATGGTCGCTAAATGTCTTTATTTCTTTACCTGACACGATATCAGATAAAATAAGATTCATGCCGTTTGACCAAAGAATATTTTTGTTATCAGAGGTTATTGTTAATGGACGAAAATGTTGACCGGGAAACTTCCCTACCTTTTTTAAATTTTGAATTTCAATTCCTGTTGCAGTGTCCCAGATTTTGACAACTGAAGAATCAGCTTGAGAATCCCATCCTCCTGCCGCAGCATACTTACCATCGTTACTCATGGTAACATTAGAACCACTAAGCGTATGCTTGATGGTTTTTATATACCTGCCTGTCACCATGTTCCATAGGTTGAAAGAACCGTCCTTTCCTGTGAGTATTGTTTCAGCAACTGGACTTACAGATACCGATCCCGCTTCTTGAAGATATCCACCGAATGTTCTGACTACTTTGCCAACTGGTATCTCAGGCTCACTATTTCCTATCTTTGATGATAACCAGCTACGGAACAATTGGAGCCTCGAGCTTGCTTTTTTTTCAGAACCAACCTTCCACAACTTTGGTGCATTACTTTCATCCCCTGAAATTATATACTTTCCATCAGGACTGAAGGCTATGGAGCGAACCGAACCATAAAGTCCTTTAAAAATCTTTATCTTTTCCCCTGTCATTATATCCCAGAGTTCGATTTTAATGTATCCCCCAAAGAGGACATATTTCCCGTTAGGGCTTATGGATACTCTTGTTGCCCCACCTGTATCAAAGGCTTTAATCTGCTTACCGGTAGATAACTCCCACATACTGGCACTATCAGAAGAGCCACCCGAAATGAAATACTTCCCGTCAGGGCTGATAGCTATAGCACTAACCCAACCTTTACCAGTATTGCATGCCATTACATGTTCCCCTCTGGCGATATCCCATACCCTGATGATGCTATCACTGCTCTTTTCCCTTCCCGAGTAATCCCTGCTGCCCGCAACAACATACTTTCCGTCCGGAGTTATAGCTATGGAGTTTATTCCTGCTGTACTACCGCTAAAGGACCGAACTTCATTTCCTGATGCAATATCCCAAAGTTTGAGATTCTTGTCCCTATCTCCCGAAATTACGTATTCTCCATTGGGGCTGAATGTTACAGAAATTCCATAGTTTGATTTATGCCCTTTGAAAGTTTTTATCTTCTTTCCTGAAGCCATATCCCAAAGTTTGAGATTTTCAGAGTAATCTTCATCTGCAGAAATAATATATCTCCCGCAGGGGCTTATCGCAATTGATGAAATATCCTCTCCGATCCCACTGATTGTCCTGATTTCCCGACCGGTAGAGGCTTCCCATATTTTAATTGTTTCATCACGACTCCCTGAAACAATAAATCTTCCATCCGGCGTAAAAGCCACCGACGTAATACTTCGCGTATGACCAAACTGCACGAAAATCTCCGGTTTTTCATCAGCCAATGAAGGGGTTGAAATTACCAGGATAGTAAAAACCACTGTCAATATTCTAAAAGCAAATTTTAATTTATGCATAATACATCTCCATATCAGAAATCGTCAGTCTGTTACACCTTCCTCAACCCTTATTTTCTACTTTTCCCATGAGATAAAATATGACCAACCTACTTACTGGGATAATCAATACACTTTGAACCAAGTTATTTTGTAGTTGCTCACAAATGATAAGAATTCCCTTTTTTGAACTCAAAGTAAGGAAAGATAAAGTTGTGTGTCATAGCAGTAAGCATCTCAATATAAGATCAAAATATCAAGCAGCAAACCATATTTCGGTAACCTATAGCTATGATTCAGATAAAGGATACATGCCATTTTGTCAAGATAGCATACTTCCCCAAACGGTTTAAAATGTAGTACTTATGTTCATAGGAAGCTTGGAAAATCTATTCCAGTTTTAAAGGTAGCCCTTCAATGTGTATCCGTATCCCTGATGTAAGCTTCAATTACCAGATAGTGCACTTAATGATTTTTAGCCCACAACTGTCTTAAAAATTTTTAATATAGAACTACAGAAACTATTCGGCACTTTTTTATTTTCGTGATGAACACAATATATGGAGGGGAAAGAAATGATCCAAAGTTTTGATATCTGCATGATATCGTTTTGCTGTGTGGAAAATTAAAAGTTGTGTTTTTGGAATATCATAAGGGCAAATCAAGTCTCAACAAGAGACACTCCGTCCATTTGTGCGGATTTTTCAATACCCATTATATGAAGGATCGTAGGGGCAATATCTTTCAGACTTCCAGACTTCAATTCTGCATCTTTCCTTGTATCGTCTATAAGTACTAAAGGTACGGGGTTCAGAGAATGAGCCGTGTGCGGTTTACCATTTTCATCTATCATCTGTTCAGCGTTTCCGTGATCTGCCGTAAGCAGAACTACTCCTCCTTGTTCCTTAATATATGATACAACCTTATTAACACATTTATCTATCGTCTCACATGCTTTCACAGCAGCTTCAATAATACCGGTGTGCCCCACCATATCCATATTTGCAAAATTCAGAACCACAAGATCATAATCGTTTTCTTTCATAAGTGAAATTGCTTTCCTGGCAATCTCAGGAGCACTCATTTCGGGTTTCAAATCGTAAGTTGCAACCTCACGTGGTGAAGGGACAAGGCATCTATCTTCGTATTTGAATGATTTTTCCTCTCCACCGTTGAAAAAGTAGGTAACATGGGCATACTTTTCAGTTTCAGCTATTCTCAACTGCCGCAAACCCTGTTCACTTATTATTTCACCAAAAATATTTTCCAGATGAAAAGGGGGAAAAGCCATGGGTAGAGTAAAGGTTTCATCATAAAGAGTCATACACACATAATCACACAATTCAGGCAGCATTTCTCTTTTGAAGAATTTAAAATCAAGTTCAGTAAAGGCCCTGGTGATTTGCCGGGCACGATCTGCCCGAAAATTGAAAAATATAATCCCGTCATTGTCTTTAATAGTTCCTACCGGGTTTTCATTTTCATCTACGATAACAACGGGACTGATAAATTCATCTGTTTCTTCTCTTTTATAGCCGTTTTCCACTGCCTGAACAGGATCTTTTTCCTTTTTACCCTCACCAATAGTATACATCCGAAATGCTTTTTCGGTTCTATCCCACCTTGTATCACGATCCATGGCATAAAACCTGCCGCATACAGTTGCAATCACACCTGTTTTCTTTTCGTTAATGTAATTCTGGAGAGTCTTTACATATTCTACTCCGCTGTCAGGGGACGTATCGCGCCCGTCAAGTATTACATGTATATATACTTCAGCCATACCATTGTTATCTGCCATATCAATCAGGGAAAAAAGGTGTTCAAGCTGGCTGTGAACACCCCCGTCAGAAACAAGTCCCATCAAATGAAGGGCAGAGCTATTCTTTTTTACTTTAGAAATCACTGAATTCAAAACTTCATTTTTAAAAAAAGACCCATCTTCAATACTTCGGTCAATCCTTAGCAGATTCTGGTATACGATCCTACCTGCTCCAATATTAAGATGACCAACTTCGGAATTTCCCATTATACCTTCAGGAAGTCCCACCGCTTTACCGGAACATAAAAGCTTTGCGTTAGGATATTCCTCAAACAGATTATCAATAAACGGTGTTTCGGCAATTGCAATGGCATTACCTTCTTTTGAAGGGTTTATCCCCCATCCGTCCAGGATCATCAGCATGCATTTTTTATTATTCATCATCATATCTCTGTTTCAAAATTTTTATCCGGATTTTCAGCCTCTGCTTTTAAAAGGCTTTCGGTCTTTATCTGTTTTGCATCGTTCCAGAGGCCTTCAAGATCATAAAATTCACGAACCGGTTCATAAAAAACATGAAAAACCACATGTCCGTAATCAAGCAGGACCCAGTGCCCTTCTTTCATACCTTCAGTATTCAATGCTTGTATTTTATGTGATTTGAGTTCAGTTGAAATATATTGTGCTATTGCCGAAACCTGACGGTTTGAGCGTCCGCTGCAGATAATAAAAGCATCGGCAAAAGCGGTTACCTCACGTACATCCAATACTACTATGTTTAAAGCCTTTTTCCCAAGAACGGCCTTTACATAAATGTCAATTGACGGATCAAAATCATGCGTCATAAGTACAATCCTTTTTTCTTAATGTAAGCATCTACTTCTGCAGGAACAAAATCTCTGATTTCTTTTCCCTCTTTTATACATTTCCTGATTTCTGTGGCTGAAATATCAAAGGGAGTCACTTCCGATATAAACACAGGCTGTTTTTTTTTATGAACACAGCATTGCTCTGAACTGGAAAATTCATATTTATCGGATATTTCATTTATAAGATATCTTTCAACTGCTTCAACGTCAGACATGCCGCTGTTATGCCATTTACCCGGTCTTGTCATGACTATGAGAGGGAGCATATCAAATATATTTCTATATGATTCCCAGGTATCTATCTCAAGAAATGCATCTATTCCTATAATAAAATAAAGCTCTGTATGATCACCCATCTCAAGCATGAATTGTTTCACAGTATCAATAGTATATGATGGGCCATTACGTTTTAATTCAACATCGGAAACCGAAAAATCCGGATAGGTGTCGAAAGCAATACGGGTCATCTCAAGGCGATGAGATGCATCTGCAATGCCTACAGGCTTTTTGTGAGGTGGTATAGCAGCAGGAATAATGTAGACCCTGTCAAAAGAATATTCTTTTTTTATATCCAATGAGGCTTTAATATGCCCTATATGGACGGGATTGAATGTACCCCCGAACAGACCAACGCGCATTAATTTATCCCATCAAAAAAATCTGTTTCGTTTCATATAACCTTTGTTATCCCCTTACCTGACCTTCTCCGAAAACAACAAACTTGGTTGTTGTCAACTCCTCTAATCCCATAGGCCCAAAGGCATGGAGCTTCGAGGTACTAATGCCTATTTCCGCACCAAGACCGAGTTCCCCCCCGTCATTAAAACGAGTGGAGGCATTGGTAAGAACAACTGAAGAATCCACTTCGCGAATAAAACGCCTGGACTTTTCATAACTTCCTGTAACAATTGCTTCTGTATGAGATGAACCGTATTTTGAAATATGTGAAATTGCATGATCCATATCATCAACAACTTTCACAGCCAGAATAAGATCAAGATATTCAGCCTCCCAATCCCCCTCAACAGCTTCAATAGCATTTGGCAGGATACTGCAGGTTTCAGCGCAACCCCTTATCTCAACACCGGCATTTTCAAAACTTTTTGCCATTATCGGAAGAAAGTCCCCGGCAGCTTCTTTATGAACCAGCATTGTCTCCATGGCATTGCAAACTCCGGGACGCTGCACTTTTGAATTAAAACATATTTCCTCTGCCATTTTCAGATCTGCATCATTATCCACATACACATGGCATACACCCTTGTAATGCTTAAGGACAGGTATCTTCGAGTTCTGTACGACAAAACGAATCAACCCCTCACCGCCTCTGGGAATTATCAGATCGACATATTCCTCCTGTTCCAGAAGAATATTAACTGCCTCCCGGTCCCTAACAGGTACAACCTGTGCGGATGCTGCAGGTAACCCTGTTTCACTTAGTGCCTCGCTTATTATGAGTGCAAGTGCCTGATTTGATTCAAGAGCTTCTGAGCCGCCCCTCAAAATTACGCTATTCCCTGCCTTTAGACATAATGCCGCAGCATCAATTGTAACATTTGGTCTGGATTCATAAATTATTCCAATTACCCCTAAAGGAATGCGCATTTTGGAAACCTGAATACCATTTGGCCTGCTCCATGTACGACTCATTGAACCAACAGGATCCTCGAGTTTTACTACGTCTCTCAACCCGTCAACCATTGATTTAATCGTTGAATCAGATATGGTCAATCTGTCAATCATTGCAGCTGAAAGTCCCATTTCTTTAGCTCTTGCCAGATCTTTTGCATTTTCTTCCTTTATATAAGCACTTTTGGCTTCCAATTTTTCAGCTATTTTTTCAAGAGATTGGTTTTTCTTTTCTGATGAGCATTTTGCCAATCCAAAAGAAGCTTCTTTTGCAGCTTTTGCCATTTCCAAAATTGTAGTTTCAACTGACATTTTTTCCTCCATACAAAACGACCTATATTGTACAGGTACCATCCACAGTTATTACCATATTATCTCTGTGCACAACCTCATCATAAGGTTTGTCACCAAGTGTATCACTAATCTGTTTGGTTTTAAGCCCCATTATTTTCCGAATATCTACAGCTGAATAATTTACAAGGCCACTGCCAAGTTCCTCTCCATTCTTATCCAGGAACTTGATCGATGCACCTTCTTTAAAATTACCTTCCACATCGACAATTCCGATAGGCAATAAACTTTTTCCCCTTTCTACTATTGCATCTACTGCACCATCATCAATTATGACAACACCTTCAGATTTTAAGGTTAAAGCTATCCAGCATTTACGGCTTGGAAGTTTTTTCTCTTTAGGTATAAAAAAGGTACCCATTTTTTCACCTGCAAAAAGTTTTATAAGAACCTCATCCTCATCACCTCTTGCAATGACCATTGGAATACCAGCAGAAGTTACTTTTCCTGCGGCCTTGACTTTACTTAACATCCCACCTGTTCCGAGTGCACCAGGTATTTCACTTGCGAGTTTATTTATATCCTGATTAATTGTTTCTATGGTTTCAATTAGTCGGGCATCACTATTACTTCTTGGGTCTTTGTCATAAAGACCGTTAATATCAGTCAAATTAATTAGAATATCGGCATCCATCTGAAGTGTAATCATCGCCGCAAGATTATCATTATCACCAAACTGTATTTCTTCCACAGCCACAGTGTCATTTTCATTTATTATCGGTACAACGTTCCAGTTAAGCAAGGCATTAAGGGTATTTCTTGCATTCAGATATCTCTGCCTATTGCTCAAATCATCACTTGTTAGAAGTATCTGTGCCACTTTTATTCCATACTGAACAAATCCTGTTTCATATTCCTGAATAAGGCCTGCCTGACCTACAGCTGCTACAGCCTGCCTCAAAGGAATCTCATCGGGCCTCATATCAAGACCTATTTTCCTTATACCTGATGCCATGGCTCCGGAAGAAACAAGAATAACCTCACGGCCTTCTTTAATTAGTCCGCTGATCTGTCTGCTTATCGATCTGATAACATTTACATTAAGGCCATAAGATTCGGTAAGAACACCACTACCTATTTTGACAACAATACGCTTTGCTGTATCAAATGACATTTTTCTAAAATTATTCATCAGAGTTGTCTAATAATTGATTGTCTAATAATTGAATTAGTCGCGATTCAAGTTGTTTTATGCCCTGTCCGGTTTTGGCAGAGATTAAAAAAATATCGTCACCATTAAATTCCGAACAGAAAATATCGGCAGCTTTATCTGCATCCGGCATATCAAGTTTATTAATTACCACAAGCTGGGGCTTTGTAGCAAGCGAACTGTTGTACTGGGCAAGTTCATTATTTACCGCATGATAATTACGAAGTGGAAGGGCATGATCAATTTCGGTTGCATCAATAAGATGAAGCAGTATACGTGTCCGCTCTATATGTTTCAGGAACCTTATACCTAATCCGGCTCCATCATGTGCTCCTTCAATCAGTCCCGGGATATCAGCAAGAACAAAAGGGTCACCCCACCCGGTCTGAACTACTCCAAGATTTGGAGTAAGTGTTGTAAAAGGATAATTTCCTATCTTTGGCCTTGCTGCTGTAATTGAACTTATAAGTGTTGATTTTCCTGCATTGGGAAATCCTATGATACCGACATCAGCAAGAATCTTAAGCTCAAGCTTAATGGAAAGTTTTATTCCGGGCTCACCCGGCTGAGCAAACCTTGGAGAACGATTTCTGGAGGTGGTAAACCTTTTATTGCCCTGTCCGCCACGTCCGCCGGCGGCGATTGTAATAGTTTCACCAATATCTATAAAATCATGTAATATTTCGCCTGAATCGGCATCAGAAATTATTGTTCCGGGAGGGATTTCAACTACAAGGTCACTGCCGCTTTTTCCGTGCTTTTGTTTCCCCTGGCCATGACCGCCTCTCTGGGCCTTGAAGATATTCTTATTTCTGAAGTCATAGAGGGTTCTTTTACGGTGAGTCGTTTTGAAGATTACACTGCCGCCTCTACCACCATCTCCACCATCCGGTCCGCCGCGTTCAATAAATTTTTCACGCCTGAAGCTTACACAGCCTCTGCCGCCGGCTCCGGACTCAACGGTAATAGTTGCTTCATCAATGAATTTCACGCAGCATAAACACTTACTTTTTTTCGTGCCCGTCCAGATCTTTCATATTTTACAACACCGTCAATCTTTGCAAACAGTGTATAATCATTACCAACACCCACATTTGTCCCTGGATGAATTGATGTTCCAACCTGTCGCACAAGAATATTTCCAGCTTTAACAAACTGTCCGCAATAACGCTTTACACCTCGTCTCTGACCATTACTGTCGCGACCATTCCTAGTGCTTCCGCCTGCTTTTTTATGTGCCATTATTAATGCTCCTTATAACAAAACCTGGAAACCAGGTTATTATGCTTCAATACTGTCTATCTTTACTGACGTATAATATTGT
>JABHLN010000010.1 GCA_018693105.1 Desulfobacterales bacterium
ATGGGAATACGATTGTAAGGAGTCGGGTGGTTGCGATTATGACACCTGGCTCTGCTCCCATGAAAAGACTGAAGGATGAGTCTAAGAAAAATAATAAACTCATTGATGCCACCAATGGAAGGAAAACTCGTTCCATCATTGTACTGGATAGCGACCATATAATTCTTTCAGCAATCCAGGCTGAGACAGTCACACAGCGTTGTAGGCAATCTTAATTATTGAGTTTAAACTCAATGGATTATTCAACCAAAACAGATACTTATTGACGGCTTAGATCTATGAATGATACATATACTCTATCACATATACAGAAAGGAGGTGAATTGTGCATGATAGGGTATATAGATTCAGAACAAAAATGTCCCATCTGCAAATCAGGGTTTCAAGATAACCTCAGAGATGGGCTTGTCTGTCCTAACCATCCAGAATGTAGGGCAACACGGTTCAGGGTAAAATTTGGTCGTAAAGTCTGCAAACGTTTCAAAAGATACGAACCCGCCTATAGATTCCTCAATGGCCTTCGTTATAAAAAAGATGAAGGCACGTTTGATCACCGAGATTACAAAAAGGATAATCCTTTTGGATTTGAAAATCTCGCTTTGAAATATCTTAAAGTCAAGGAACGAGAAGTCAAAAGAAAATCCTATAATAACCTCGCAAACTACCTTAACCGTGCGATTATCGTATGGGGTAACAGTAACATCAAGACACTTGGGTATGCAGAAATTGAAGACTTCTTACTGACACAGAAAACTAAGTTTGGTGAGTTTGTTTCTGATAAAACCAGATCAAACATGTGTTCAGCCCTTCACGACTTTTGGAAATGGCTTAAGAAAAGAAGGATCATTACCGTGCAGCAGTTTCCTGATTTTCCTGAAGTCAGTTTCCAGCTTGGATGGAGAAAAATTGTTGATAAGGAAACTCAAGAAGATATCATTGATGAAGTGTACCGGATCAGCCACCATATCAATATTAAGGTTTGGCTCGGTATCAAATGGCTCTCAACTTATATCTCAATGCGTCCAGGGGAAATGCTCGGCCTCAAGGAAAGCGACATCGATACTAAGATTGGTGCATTGATTATCCCACACCCCAAGGAAAAAGAACCTAAACTGATTTACCTGCTCGATGAGGATATTGAACTCATTGAGAGTATACCTCGTGGAATGCCTCACCTACCCTTTTTCAGGCATGAAAAAGGAGTGAGCGGTGTAACTCCTGGTGAAAAATTTGGAGATAGGTATTTATGGAAATGGTGGAAAAAAGCCTGTGCTAATCTTAGAATTGAAGGTGTTGATCTTTATGGTGGGACGAGACATTCAACAACAACTGCACTATCAAAAGTCATGAGTAAGGAGGAAATTAAAGGAGGCTCACTGCATAAAACAAACAAAGCGTTTGAAAGATACATGCAATCTAAATCAGCCGATGCAATGAAGGTCTATAAAAAAGCATCTGAGCTGACAGGCAAGAAGGCCAGAATCATTAAACTCAAAAAGACCGCAAATGAAAACTGACCTACCACTGACCTACACTCGTAGGCCACAAAAAACCTTCTAAGTTACTGAAATTATTACAAAAAAATGGTGGAGGCGGCGGGAGTCGAACCCGCGTCCGGAAACCTTCAACAATGGCGTCTACATGCATATCCTGAACTTTGGCATTCGCCTTTAAAGCCTCCTCCAGGCGGGATGCTTTTAAGACTATCCTGTGAAAGTTTGCTGATAATGAAACAGGAATCCAGAATCAGCTATCCTGCTAGTCGCGTCCAAACCAGGTTTGCAGGAAAAACCCGGAAGGACGATGGCCTTTAAGCGGCCATGGCGTAGTTATAATCGTCTGCGATTATGTTATGTCCACCTTTTTACGAGATGGTGGGACTCGTCATGCAACCAAAGCATCTTAATCCCCGTCGAAGCCGTTTCGCCCCCATATATTGTAACTTTTAAAAGAACATCTCCTATAAAAATAACGTTAAAACGATTGTTTGTCAAGGTTCGTAATTACTGACTCTGTTTATTTTATATTATATTTTTTCCGTTCTCTGTCCAGGTCTCTTTTAGCTTCCCTGTTTTTTATGGTTTGACGCTTATCATAGAGCCGTTTTCCTCTTGCAAGTCCAAGACTTATTTTGACTTTTCCTTCTTTGAAATACAGACTCAAAGGAACGAGGGCATACCCTTTTCCCTGCATTTTGCCGTGTATTTTATTGATTTCCTTTTTATGTAAGAGAAGTTTTCTCGGCTGGAGCGGCTCATGATTATCAATATTTGCATATTTATAGGTGCCTATATGCATCTGATATACAAACATTTCACCATTTTTCACCCTGGCGTATGAATCTTTCAGGTTTGCACTACCGTTTCTTATGGACTTGACTTCAGTTCCTCGAAGAACAATTCCGGCTTCATATTCATCATCTATATGGTAGTTATATCGTGCTTTTTTATTACGGGCTATAACTCTAATATGCTGCTTTTCCACAACCTTTATTACTCCTGATTTTTATATTCCGCTTTTTATCTTTGAAAAAAGTTCACCGTACTTATTCTGCATCATTTCATGAATTTTGGTCGTCGATGATTCTGCAATCACTTCGTCAACAAACTTAATTGATTCTTTAACCTTTATGGATTTTACGATTTTCTTCACAGCCGGTATAGATTGCGGGTTCATACTCAGTTCATCAAGCCCCAAACCTAATAGAAGTGGCATATTATATGGATCGCCGGCCATTTCACCGCACATAAAAACCTTTATTCCTTTGCTCTTTGCCACATCAACCAGAAATTTGATCATTCTTATAACAGCCGGGTGAAGAGGATGATAAAGATACGCAACCTGCTTGTTTCCCCTGTCAATTGCCAGCAGATACTGCACAAGATCATTTGTACCGATACTGAAAAAATCAGATACATCTGCAAGGGCATCTGCCATGACAACTGCAGAAGGAACCTCGATCATAATCCCGATCTCAATATCTTTTTTATATAGTATTCCTTCTTTGTCCAGAGCTTGAGAAACATCACTTAATATTTTTTTAGCTTCCAGAACCTCTTCAACCCCGGATATCATGGGGAACATAATTCTAACATTCCCAAAGGCAGATGCTCTTAAAATTGCCCTGAGTTGTGTTTTGAATACCTCCTGACGTTTCAGGCAGAACCTTATTGCACGAAGCCCTAAAGCAGGATTTGCCTCGTCATTTTCTGATGCATAGGCAACCTCTTTATCACCGTTAATATCAAGGGTTCTGATAGTAACAGGACTAGGAGACATTAATTCTACAACCTCTTTGTATTGTTCAAAAAGCTCATCCTCCCTTGGAAAATTTGACCGGCTTAAATAAAGAAATTCTGTCCGGTACAGGCCTATGCCGTCCCCTCCATAATCACGAACCGATACGATCTCTTCCGGCAGTTCAATATTACCCATTATATTTAAACGAATACCGTCTTTAGTTTCAGCCGGAGCATGGCTTTCACGGGTAATTACTGCCTGATGCTCTTCATACCTTGCTTTTAAGTCCTCGTAATGAAGAATTGTTTCGTCTTCAGGATGTATGATTATAACACCTTCTATCCCGTCAACGATTATTATATCATCAGTCTTTATTATTCCGGTTGCATTATCAAGCCCGAGTACTGAAGGAATATCAAGAGTTCTTGCTATTATTGCCGTATGTGATGTTTTCCCGCCTCGATCAGTAACAAACCCCATAATACGTTCCAGCTGAATCTGGCTGGTATCAGCAGGAGAAAGGTTGTGGGCCACAAGGATAACACGTTTATCAATATTGCCGATATCCTCTTCTTTCCGGCCTATCAGGCTTTTCATGATGCGATCATATACATGTTCAATATCAGTGGCTCGGCCCTTGATATAAGGGTCTGATATGCTTTGAAACATAACCTTGGCTTCAGAAACGACCTTTTTCAAAGCCCATTCGGCGTTAACATGATCTTTTTTAATAGTATCTATAGCTTTTCCATAGAGCATCTTGTCTTCATGAAGCACCAGATGTGTCTTCAGAATATTTATATGATCTCCAAGCTTATCTGAACTATCCTCAATTATTTTTCGGAGTTCATCTTTTGCCTTTTTTGCAGCAGATTTGAAACGCTTTATTTCAGAGGACAGTTCCTTCTTGCTGATAAAGTACTTTTCAATTACTTTAACACCTTCCTTATCAACAAGATATGCCTTACCTATACAAATTCCGGGTGATCCACTGACTCCGGTTAGTTTAATTTCTTTGGTTTCAATATCAGACATATGTATTATCCTATCCCCAAATTTTGATGGCGTCGTAGAAAGGCTCCATCTACTGCGTTATAGAGGTTGATCAGAAGTTCGACATACTACATGTATGCCTTCACTCCTAATCAACCGCTATGCCTTGTATATGAAGATTTCTACTTAGCCATCGGTTATACTTTTTACGAGTTCATCAAATTTTTTATATTGAAAAATCTAACTTTCATCCGGATTGTATTCTACAATAAGCTAAAAAAATCAAATTATTTCAGGGATATAATTTTATAAATCGCCGTATTTGCAGCTCAAAGTTGACTATTCACCAAATCCAGCCTCAATTAGTTCTGAAATTTCATTTAAAATGTTAATATCCGATATATCATCAACCTGGAGTAATATCTCCGTCCCTTGTACACAGGCAAGAGAAAGAACATCAATGATGCTTGCGGCATCAGCTCTTTCACCTTCTTTAATAACCCAGACATTTTCTAACGCGTTTTTAGCTAAATTTGCTATACATGCTGCGGATCTGGCATGAATACCAAGTTCATTCACAACTTTGACTTTTCTTGTAAGCTCTTTAACAGCAACCCCCGGAACCTGTTTTTAATTGTATTTGTTATAAAAATAAAATATTATCATCTCAAATAAATCGTGTCAATTCAGATTATTTCCCTCAATTCACCAGATCCTGACTGTTTAAGAGGCGTTGACAAAAAAAAATGCTGATGATAATTTTTTAAATATTAATGTCGCAAATTATTGCCGAAATTTCGTGGTGTGAAGACCGACGTAAAGGCATACATATAGTATGTAGAGCATATGGTCAAAAATATAACGCGGAAAACGTAGACTTTTACGACGACATAAAAAACAACAATATAACCCGATATAAACTAACTATAGAGGAGCATAACATGCCGGATAAAATAATGATTTTTGGAAAAGACACATGACCTTTTACAACTTCGGCTCGGGAAGCCTTGTCAAAAGAAAACAAAACTATTGAATACATAAATGTAATATCAGACCCAAAGCAGCTTGAAATAATGCTCAAATTTTCAGACGGCGAGCGAAAGGTTCCGGTTATTGTCAATGGGGACAAGGTAACAATAGGGTTTGAAGGTAACTCCTGACGCATTTGAAACTTTCGGCTGGATGTCGAAAAAAACAGTTTATAGCAATTTACCATACAAAAACATTAAAATATATATTATTTGAGAGAGAATCTTATGGAAAAACAATTTCTTATAGACGATTTAAAGTTGGGCGAATCCTGGCGGCTTTTTAAAATTATGGGTGAATTTGTTGACGGAGTTGAAGCGCTTCATGACCTTGGACCGGCAGTAAGTATATTTGGTTCTGCAAGAACAAAGCCCGAAAATCCAATTTATAAAAAAACTGAAGAGATTGCAGCACTTCTGGTTAATAACGGGTATGGTGTTATTACCGGGGGCGGGGGCGGTATAATGGAAGCAGCCAACAAAGGTGCAGCAGAATCAGGCGGGAAATCAGTTGGGCTGAATATAATACTCCCTTTCGAGCAGCAGCCTAATAAATATTCAAACATTCAGCTTGAATTTAAATATTTTTTCATTCGCAAGGTAATGTTTGTCAAATATGCTCAGGCCTATATCATCATGCCGGGAGGCTTTGGGACATTGGATGAACTATTTGAAGCGGTTACCCTTATCCAGACGCACAGGATAATGCCTCTTCCTGTCTTTCTGTTTGGAACAGATTACTGGGGAGGATTGGTCGAATGGATTAAAGCGAGTCTTCTTGAAAAAGAAATGATATCTCCCGAAGACCTTTCGATACTGCATGTTACTGATGATCCTGAAGAGATTGTCAGTACAATAAAAAAAGCAATAGCTAATTAAATTGAATAATTGAAAACAATCAATAAAAATATTTACAATAACCTTGTATTCCTATATATTTTTAGTGTTTTTTTGTTCTAATACAATCAGAAATGTTACAGGCTCTGATAAACACAATGTTTTATATTGAGAATTTTATAAATGTAAATTTTTTGATCAAATTCACGTCTAAGATTCCGGCCTGATTATCTCATTTCGTTATAAATAACTGTTCGCTTGAAGTAATAAAACCTTCATAAAGGTATCATTATAGAAGCTATCTCAAAAAAATGATAGGGTTCCTGGCAAGGCACAAAGGGGCGAGAAAGCAGAGCGGCGGTAGTATGTGAGCATTTTGAGCCGCTTTGTAACACCGCCGGGGGCACTTAGATTTATTTTGAGATAGCTTCTAAAAATTATAATAAGAGTAGAGAACAAGTTGTATTGACATCTGCGTCAAAACTGTTTCCCTCTTACCGAATTCAAGGCACTCAATTACTTTTCGGTTAAAAGAGGAGCTTCGTTATTATTTATATTTTTCAAAGAGGTTAACATGGGAAAAAAAAGTTTGCTGAAATCAACTTCAAAGAAGAAGGCTGCACCTAAAAAAACTACAACAAAAAAAACTGCTGCAAAGAAGAAAGCCGGGGCAAAAAAAAATACAGCTAAAAAATCGACTCCAAAGAAAAAAGCTGCCGCAAAGAAAAAAAGTAAAGCCGGGGCCACTAAAGGACCTGCTGTTAAAAAAACATCAGGAGCAAAACCGGTAGCTGAAATAAAAGAAGAAAAGACAACACCTGAAATTGAAGCTATTACCCCCGAAGAAAAACCACAGGCGACCATAGTGGAAGCAACAAATTCCGAACTCATAGCCGGCAAAAAAGCAGAACCAGTCGATAAAGTTACTGAAGAAGAATCTCCTGCAGTTGTTATTCAAAGCGAAGAACATACCAAAGATACCAACAGCGAAGAGCCTGAAACTGCGGATAAGTTGTATGAAGAAAAAGCCACAGAAACTGTGATTCATGATGAAGAAGCAACTGATGAAGCAGCTAATGAAGAAGTGGCTATAGATACCACAATAAAAAAACCTGAAACCGATGAAGAGTTTAAAAATGATATTACCGGGCCAGCTTCTGCAGATGCCATTGAAGAGCTAAATCCGGTACCGGCTTCTACGATTCATAAAACTATACATAATAATCCGGAAACATTTCCTCCACCGGGGAAAATAGCTCACGAAAACGCAGATTCTACAGGGAAAATGCCAATAATATTCGGTGCGGCTCTGCTTGTTATTATAATGATATTAATAACCGGAATCAGTATATCAAACTCTAAAAAATATTATTTGGAATACAGAAATGGCGCTATTAAAATTTTCAAAGGCACTTTCGAACCTGTTGGAAAGTCTTTGTTAATAATACTACCTGGAATAGAAGCTCCGAAACCGGCAAAGGCTGTTTACACTAAGGAAGAAATATACCCGATTATCTCCAAATATTATATAAATAAAGCAGCTACCCTTCTCGAAGTCCCCGGGATGCCTGATTTTAAAGGTGTAAAAATTTACCTGCAAAAAGCTACAAAGTTTGCGACCTCAGAAAAGTTATTGAATGAAGCGGAGAGGCGAATACAATCAATAGACTTCATGGTTCTCATTTACAAAGCAGATCTTATGGAAGATACCGGAACTCTTTCCGGCTTTGAAGATGCCATCAGGTATCTTAATGGAGCAGCGTCAATGAGTACTGACAAGACCGAAGCCGAAATTGTACAAAAGAAGATAGCAGCGGTGCAGAAATTAATTGATGATGCAAAGAAAAAAACTGATAATGAAACGAAAACATCAACGGGTGTTTCAAAAGATAATAACGAATAAAGTTATTATCTTTTTGATGGCGTCGTAAAAAATCTCCATCTACTGCGTTATAGCATTTGGCCAGACATTTGACATACTACATGTATGCCTTCACGCCAGGCCAAATGCTAAGCCTTGTATATAAATATTTTTACTTAGCCATCGAATATACTTTTTTACGAGTTCATCATTTTTTGAGCATAACGCAAATATTGGGCAATCCCGCTTTGGCGGGACCGGATGGGCACTATTTAACAAGATGACATGAAGCCATATGTTCAGCTTTGTCTGAAGTTGTTATAAATTTTAATGCGGGCTCATGTATTTTGCATTCTGCATAAGCAAGAGGACATCGGGTATTGAAACTACACCCTTCTGGCGGGTTTGAAGGTGAAGGGACATCACCGTAAAGGACCTGTTTTTTTGAGCTTCTCATGGGATCTGGAATTGGGATTGATGAAATCAAAGCCTGCGTATACGGATGCAGCGGGCTGGAAATAATTGTCTCTGCATCAGCATACTCAACAATTTTACCAAGATACATAACTGCGATCCTGTCTGAAACATGCTTTACTACCGCAAGGTCGTGAGCGATAAAAAGATATGTCAGGTTCATTTCCTCCTGCAGTTCCATAAGTAAGTTCAGTATCTGAGACTGAATCGATACGTCAAGAGCAGATACCGGTTCATCACATATTATCAACCCTGGTTTTAGTGCAATAGCTCTTGCGATTCCAATTCTCTGGCGTTGTCCACCTGAAAACTCATGGGGGTATCTATTTACAGCATTTTCCTGAAGTCCTACACGAGCAAGAAGCTTTTTCACCTCTTTTTTTCTTTCCGCAGGAGTTCCGATTTTATGAATGATAAAGGGCTCTTCAAGTATATCACCTATTGTATGTCTTGAATTAAGGGATTCAAAAGGATCCTGAAAAATCATCTGCATGTTGCGGCGTAATGGTCTTAAATCCTTTTGCCGCATCTTTAAAATATTATTCCCGTTAAATGAGACCTGGCCGGAGGTGGGATTGTAAAGCTTTAAAACACATCTTCCAAATGTTGTTTTTCCACAACCGGATTCACCCACAAGACCTACTGTTTCACCAGCATTAATCTTCAAGGAAACATCATCAACCGCATATACTTTGCCTGTCTGACGCCTGAAGATACCACCATAAATGGGGAAATGCATTTTCAGATTACTCACAACAAGACTTTCATTTCCATCATTTAACCCGCTACCATAAATCTTAACATCATTTTTAGTGTTTATATCAAATAATGTAGATGTGGTTTCACTGAAATGGCATGCTGCAAAATGGTTTTCACTGACTTCGGCAATTTGAGGGGGCTGTACTTTACATAACGGCTGAACAGCAGGACATCTGTTCTGGAAACGGCATCCTTCATGCATTTCATCAAGGCCTGGAACCATCCCCTTGATAATAGAAAGCCTGGTTTTTCGCTTAGTCCCAATACGCGGAATTGACGAAAGAAGCCCTTTTGTATAAGGATGAGAAGGCCTTTTAAAAAGATCCGATGCTGTTGCTGTTTCAGCTATTCTCCCTGCATACATAACTACCACGTCATCACATATCTCTGCAATCACTCCAAGATCATGAGTGATAAAAATCACGGACATTCCATTTTCCTCTTGAAGATCTTTTATCAGCTCAAGAATTTGAGCCTGAATAGTAACATCAAGAGCTGTAGTGGGTTCATCTGCAATAAGAATATCCGGTTTGCATGCAAGAGCCATAGCAATCATTACCCGCTGCCGCATCCCACCTGAAATCTGGTGAGGATATTCATTATATCTTATGTCCGGATCAGGTATACCTACCCTGTCAAGTAAGTTTATTGATCTTTCTTTTACTTCCTTTTTATTTATTTCCGGAAAATGAAGTCGGTAAACTTCACTAATCTGCCTCCCGATTTTATGAACAGGGTTTAAGGCTGCCATGGGTTCCTGAAAAATCATTGATATCTTTTTACCGCGAATATTCTGCATTTCTTCAACCGGCATACCAACTATGTCCTTACCGTCAAAAAGTACCCGACCGTTGTCGATAACACCAGAAGGTTGAGGTAGAAGCCGCATAATGGAAAGTGCAGTAACGCTCTTTCCACATCCTGATTCCCCGACAATCCCAAGTATTTTCCCTTTTCTTAACTCAAAAGATATATCTCCAACAGCCGGTAACCTTCCTGATTCAAATTCAAAGGAAACTACGAGGTTTTCAACTTTCAATATTACTTCGCTGTCTGGCCAGTCTTTATGCATAAATAAATCCGATATTCATATGATACTTTTTTACAGGAGCACTCAGGATGTTTTTACTAAAACCTGATGGATCTTTTAAAACTCATTGAGGGATTAGAAACTATTTCAAAAAAATTGGGTTCTCGGTAAAGTACAAGTGACCTATAAAGTAGAACATACATTTAGTATGCGGGTAATTTATCTGATTTGCACTCCGCCGGGGTACTTATATTTATTTTGAGATAGCTTCAAATTATATATTTTCCATTTTGTATGTTTTATCTATAATTGTAACAGGTTTTAATTTTTCTTTTCTTTTTACAGCAGCCTTTGTTGTTTCATGGACATGCTTATCATACCAGAAAAGACCGCCTGTGGTACTGCCGAAAGGATCAAACAGGTTTCCTGATATTTTTGTACCGGATGCTGCAGGCAACTTCCACCAACGCCAGTAAGCGTGCCGTACATAAGGCACCATGAATGTCGGTACATACATACCTATGTCATGTATTTTCTCCTGAATTTTTAAAGAAACCGCTATACGCTCATCTTCTTCAAGAGAACTTCGATAAGCTTCTATCAATTTATCCATCTCAGGATCATCAGTATTGGTTATGTTATTTGTCTGTGGTTTATGGGCATTTGTGGAATGAAAATGTTCCCAGTATTGAGGCCTTAAAGAGGTACTCCAGCCGCTCCAGGCGACATCATGTCTTTTTTCAAGAACTTTTTTATACGCAGCCGCAGGGTCAAGCCTTTGAAGTCTCAGCTCAATCCCTGCTTTTTTTGCCTCTTCTTTAAGAACAACGAGCCTTTTAGTATGCTCATCAAAGTGATATGAGACCTCTACTGAAAAACGTTTGCCGTTTTTCTCCCAGATTCCATCCCCTCCCCTTTTCCAATTTTCATTTTTAAGATAATTTTTTACTTTCTCAAGGTCAAAACGCCTTGCATGGATACTATTATTAGAGTAACTGCCGTACCCCATAAAGCCGTGCTCAAGTCTGTAGTAATCATTTCTGAGAACTTTTTTTATTACTTTTTGAATATTCATTGAATGGGCAAATGCATACCTTACTTCCTTATCTTTAAATATAGCTCTATCCTGATTCAGCCACATGCCTTGTGCTGATTGTTGTGTGTCGTTGAAAAACCATATTTTATGAACATAACCGTTTTCAACGACAGGAGTCTTTGTTTTAACATGCCAGTATTTCGGGATTGTAATTACAAAAGCATCAATTTTACCCTTCTTGAAATATTCCCATAAAACATTACTATCCCTTATTACTTTATATATCACAGTATTTACGTTAAAACGGTTTTTAGAATATCTATGATCCTTTGCCCACCAATTCCGTTTTCTCTTGAATTTTATATATTTCCCTTTTTTAAAATCATAAACCTGGTATGGGCCTGTATTCGGGGCAATTTTCCAATTATATTTTCTTACAAATTTTTTATCTAGTTTCCCGTAATAATGTTCAGGTGTGGGGTTAATACCAACCCTTAAATGCAGATCCGGCTGAGCCTTTGTAGCAACAACAGCAAGAGTATGATCATCATAAACTATAACCTTCTCGATCTCTTTTGTATAATAATCATTGTACCATGGTGCTACTATAAACTTTGAACGCATGAATTCCAGGGTATAGGCAAAATCATGGGAACTTACCGGTTTACCGTCAGACCATTTTGCCTGTTTATCAAGTTTGAAATACATGGTTTTTTTATCATCACCATATGCCCAGTGCGTTGCAATTTCAGGTATGATACTTTCAGTATTTGGGTGGATATTGATCAAACTTAACTGGTTGTCAAGAATAGCACTCCTGAAACTGCTATTTGAATCAGGGCCCACTGTACGAAAGGTAAGGGGAAAACTCATAATAGATGAATGAAATGTTCCGCCCTTTTTTGCTTCCGTTGAAGAAAAGACCGGGTCGGAATTATTAGTCAGCCATTTTAAATTTTTCGGAAGTCCCATTGCTGCGCATTTTATTTCCATTAACCCGAAAATAAAAAACGAAAAAATCACAATGGCGGCATATACTCCGCTTTTTTTTCCCATTATCAACCCCTTTGAAAAATTTTATAAACCGGACTTTATTCTCCCTGATGAACTAAAAAAAATATAATAGATGGCTAAGTAAAAATCTTCATATACAAGGCATAACATTTGGCCAGGCGTGAAGGCATACATGTAGTATGTCGAACCTCTGTCCAAAAACCATAACTCCGCAGATGGAGTTTTTTTATGACCCACCTATTCATGATAAACTCGTAAAAACATATTCGATGGCTAAGTAAAAATCTTCATATACAAGGCATAGCATTTGGCCAGGCGTGAAGGCATACAAGTAGTATGTCGAACGTCTGGCCAAATGTTATAACGCAGTAGATGGAGATTTTTACGACGCCATCCATCTATTCATAAATGGTATGCATTTTAGGATCAAAGGCCTCCCTCACACCTTCCCCGATAAATGTAACAGTCATTAATGTAACAACCATGGCAATAGTTACTGATCCTGCAATCCACCATGCATCCATATTCGCCCATCCCTGCTGAAGAAGCTCTCCCCAGCTTGGAATAGGCGGTGGTAAACCGAAGCCAAGATAATCTAGAGAGGTTAACGCAACTATCCCGCCTGATATAGCAAAAGGAGCAAAAGTGACAATTATTGAGATTGTATTAGGTATAATATGTTTAAATATTATTCTGAAGTTCGAAGCCCCGAGAGTTTCGGCTGCCAATACATATTCTCTTGTTTTTTCTTTATATGTAATTGTCCTCATTATCCATGTAATACCCATCCATCCGAAAAAAGCCATAATAAAAATCAGAATAATAAAATTGGGAACAATTATGGAAGATACAATTATGATAACATATAAGAATGGGATATTTGACCAGATTTCAATAATTCTCTGAAAAAACAAATCAAATTTCCCCCCCCAGAAACCCATGGCGCTGCCTATGCTAACCCCTATAGAGTATGTTACAACAAGAAGAATTAATGAGAAAAAAATCGCTATCCTGAATCCATATAACAGCCTTGCAGCAATATCCCTGCCGACATTGTCAGTACCAAGATAATGCTTGTTTTCAATTGACGGGGGGAATGGCGGGTATTCATCATCCCTGAGATCATTTTCATATGAATCATAGGGTATTACAGGCATTAAAACCCAGTTACTGCTTTTCTGCTTTTTAAATTCTCGGGAAAGCTCGCGATAATTTGTTTCGTAATCATAGTTCTGACCAAAGGTTTTCCCTGGAATCATTGCTCCGTATGTAGGTAAATATATATCCCCGCTATAGTATACTACGAGCGCTCTTTTATTTACTAAGACTTCTGCAAAGAGTGATATTATAATCAAAAAAATAAATAACGCCAGGGAATAATACCCGCGTTTTATTGATCTAAAACGCCTTATTTTTTTTATAGTTAAAGGATTTATTTTCATAATTAGTTTTTTAATCAGTTAAACTCAACCCTGGGATCAACAGCGGCAACACATATATCTGATAAAACATTCCCTATTAAAAAAAGAAGCGAAGAAACAACTAAAACTCCCATTACTACGGGATAATCTCTTTGAACAACAGACTCATAACCCAAAAGACCCATTCCGTTTATATTAAAAATTTTTTCTATTAGAAAAGAACCGGTAAGTATAACTGAAATATTATTACCAAAGCTGGTTGCTATAGGCACCATGCTATTTCTTATTGCATGATGAAAAACAGCTTTTTTAAATGAAAGGCCCTTTGCTATAGCTGTGCGAACATAGTCTGAAGCCAGGTTATCCATAAGCGTATTTTTCATTAAAAAGGTCATTACTGTAAATGCACTTACCAAATAGGAAAATAACGGGAGCATGGTATGCCATAAAAGATCTGCAACTTTCCCCCACAAAGTAAAATCTTCGAAGTCATCACTTACAAGACCTCCCAGCGGGAAAAACTCCCAATGTGATGCAAGAACAATTAAGAGAAAAATACCTACAACCCAACCCGGTATCGCATAACCTATGAAAACAATTACCGAAGACAGGTTATCGAATGAGCTTTTATGTTTAATAGCTTTTGCAATGCCCAGTGGGATACAAACCCCGTATATGCAAAAAAGAGATATAAGCCCGAAATATAGTGAGATTGGGATTCGTTCCTTTATCATATCCCACACAGGGTCATAATATCGTGTTGATATACCAAGATCACCTGTAATAACTTTTTTAAGCCATAGAAAATAGCTTGTTAGGACCGGCTTATCAAAGCCGTAATATTTTTTTAACTCTTCTATCTGCTCTTCAGATAAAGGCTGAGTTTGATCCGCTGAAGTTTTCCCCTGTACAGTACCTGAATTTATATTTTTCATTCGAGCCTCGGCTATCATCCTTTCTATAGGACCGCCGGGAACAAACCGTGTGATAGTAAACACCATTATTGTTATACCCAGAAAAGTAGGAATAACTAAAAGGAGGCGTCTTATAAAATATGCTGTCATAAATATATTATTCTCCGGTATGCTCAGGTAAAACCTTTCATTTCTGGATGGACACTAACTAATATTGAGCATAAGCTCAAGTTATTATATTAAATTGAAATATAAAGAGTCCAAATCATTTAATCAATCTGCAATTAAATCTGACGTGATTACTATTTATTCCTTAATCACCTTTCAATATTTCCCTGTAATACTTCTTTCAGATGAAGTGGTTTATCAAACCATCTAAAAAACCTGATAGGCTCGGGGACAATGCACAGAATAATTATGTTATGATTCTTTTAATCAACTTATGGCTAAACTATCGGACGATATATTGATTTTTTGATATAGATTCCCGTATTTATCTAACACAGGTAACTTCAGAAAAGAGTGCTAAACGATTTGTTAAATAATCCTGTAGATAGTTAATTTAAAACCTCAAGATCAAACCGATTTCTTTTAAAGGTGGACAAAAGTGTAATTTTTTATTAAGAAAATAATATAAAAATGATGAACCCGTAAATATATATAAACATATGGGTAAACACTTTTAACACAGAAGACCCGCTACAGAAGAATTTACAAAGCCATTAACATTGATAAACTCGTAAAAAGTATAACCGATGGCTAAGTAAAAATCTTCATATGCAAGGCATAGCGGCTGATGGAGACTTTTTACGACCCCATCAACATTAAGTTTTATATAAATAGTTTAGGAGGACTTTATGAGCGAGATAGACTTACAGGAAGGTAAAATTTTATTTGAAGGTGAATGGCTTTCTGCTGAAGAACTAAAAAAAATGATCCAGGAAAAAATGCAGGCTGAAGACATGAAGTTTGCAAATCTTGCATCTGCACTCGAAGAACTTAACAAATCACTGGAAAACTCGCACGCAGTTGAAGTAAGGGTTGTAATAACGAAAGATGAATATGAAAAATTAAAAACCCTTGGGGGCGATAATGATATTGATTCTGTTAGAAGTGCAATACATGCTTTTATAGGAGAAGATAAAAAAGAAAAATCAGAAAAAAAGAAGATGGTCATCAAATGCCCTAAATGCAAAGCACCGATCGAAGTAACAACAAATGAAAGGCCTCTTGTTATTGAATGTAATGGCTGTGGCACAAGCGGAAGGCTGACTGCTCAAAATAAATGGGCTAAGCTTGAATAAACTCTTTACAGGAAATCACGTTTATATTTACAAGTATGATGTATGTAAAATGATACCGGTAAATATAGACGTTTTTTTGTCTGGATAACAGACCGTTTGCACTTTTCGGATTGAAAAACAAATACATCTCTATCGTTAATCCCGCCAAGGCGGGATTAACCTTCCTTGAGCTTCAATAAAAATAAACACCCTTCAAAGGTTTCAAGAAAAAATATTTGATAATAAAAAGACTTGAACGATCAATTCGGACCTGATCTGTATATTCAAAACAGTTAGGCTGAGATATATAAAGGTGAATAATAGGGACCTGCAGGCAGATTTAGCATCTGGATTGAACACGCCATTTGAGAAGACTGCTTATAAAAAACACTTCTAATAAAAACAATAAAGCGGTTGATAATTAAAATAAAAAAAGGGGGCCGGATACAAAATCCCTCCCCCTTTTTGAAAATACAGATAATATATAGATATAAAAATTTTAACGTTTTGAGAACTGGAATCTGGCCCTTGCACCTTTCTGACCGTATTTTTTACGTTCCTTGATTCTTGAATCACGAGTAACAAATCCAGCTTTTTTCAATACAGCTCTTAAATCCGGGTCCGCAAGCAAAAGCGCTTTTGTAATTCCATGCCTTACAGCACCGGCCTGTCCGGAAATCCCACCGCCTTTAACTCTGATTTTAATATCAAAAGACTCCATATTATTGGTCAGAACAAGGGGTTGAGTCAGATTCATTTTCGATGAGTCGATAGTGAAATATTCATCAAGCGGGCGATCGTTGATAATAATTTCTCCCTTCCCGTGTTTCAGCCAGGTCCTTGCAATAGATTTTTTCCGTTTTCCTGTTGCGTAAAAGACGTTTCCCTTTTCCATTAAATACCCCGATATATATAAAAAATAAGATTAAGCCATGCTTTTAGAATTATAAATTAAGTACTTCAGGTTCCTGTGCAGTATGCGGATTCTGGTCTCCCGAATAGACTCTTAATTTTTTCATAAGCTTTCTTCCAAGCCTGTTTTTAGGCAACATTCCTTTTACAGCAATCCTGATAAGATCTTCAGGTCTTTTTTCCATAAGTTTTTCAGCTGTAATACCTTTTATGCCTCCCATAAAACCACTGTGGTGGTAATAGGTTTTCTGCTTCCATTTTTTACCGGTAAGGACTATCTTATCAGCATTAATAACTATTATGGAATCACCCAGATCAGCATTGGGTGTAAAAAGCGGATTATGTTTTCCTCTAAGCCGAGCTGCTATACCTGTTGCAATCCGTCCAAGAACAGCACCCTCAGCATCAACAACATACCATTTGTTTTCATTATCAGAATTTTTTGCGCTATATGTATATTTTTTCACTTTTCTACTCCTAAAATCAAAAAAAGAATCTTAAGTACTTAAATAAAATTTCATCTTGTGTCAAGAAAAAACATACATATAAAACAGAATATGCTACCAATTGACACAACTAATTCATTTAAATATAATTCGCATGAATTTTCAGATTTAATATGTGAATTTTATACTCAATAATTAACAGGTTAAAAAACACAATATGAATATAAACAATTCAGCAGACCATTTAGAGATTGAGGTCAAATACTATTTACCTGATATCATCTCAGTTCGCAACCGTATTGTCGATCTTGGAGCAGATTCTATGGGTAAAACATATGAAATGAATATACTCTTTGATGACCCCGACAGGAATCTTTTAAATAAAAAATCGGTTTTAAGGCTTAGAAAGGATACTAAAACAAAATTAACTCTAAAATCCTCTCCGGGAATATCTGACGATGAATCCGATAAACAATTTAAAATATTCAGGGAACTTGAAGTCGAAGTAGCAAGTTTTTCAACTATGAAAAGTATCATTGAATCGCTCGGGTTCCAAAAAACCCTTATGTATGAAAAATGGAGAGAAACATTTCTGTATAAAGACATAGTCATATGTTTTGATAATATGCCTTTCGGAGATTTTCTTGAAATTGAAGGAGAAAAGGATACAATCAAACTATTTGTTCATAAAACAGGCATGAAATGGGGAAAAAGAATTCTTTTCAGCTACCCTCAATTATTCAAAACAATCAAAGAAAAAGAGAAAATATTATTCACGGATATCACATTTGAAAACTTTAAAAAAACTCCATTTGATTTTTCAAGGAATATTTCTCTTTTTGAGGCAGGCGAATAATTAGACACTAAAGATTACATATAAATGCTATTTATGGTTTAATCCATTTTTCACTTGCTTCGTTAAAAGGCGCTGTGTTTGTTTTATTTGGCAATTTACTTCCTGATTGGACATAAGATACTTTTGCGTTCAAACGGCCGCCGCTTTCAACTGTGAGATCCTTGCATGCCACTGTGCCGGAGCAGTTTCCGGTTGAAAGTATTATTAATTCGTTTGAAGCTGTTACATCGCCTTCAAATCTTCCGCCAATTGTTATACTGGAAACCTTGGCTTGAGCAATTAACGATCCTTCTTCAGCAATGACAACTGTATCTCCAACAAGTGTTCCGGTTACTGTTCCCTTTATTACCAGTGTTCCTTTGCTGGAAATTGTTCCGTCTACCAATAATTCTTTATCAATTATAGAAAGATTCTTTTTATCTCTTTTCACTTTTCATCTCCCTTAAAAAAATTCATCATAACTGATCCTAAAATTATATCATTCTGCTGAATATCAATTCGATAACTACCTGATGTTTTGTTGTTTGAAGAAAGTACGCTGTTTAAATCCACAGTTTGATTTCTTTTAATCATTTTTTTAAAAGATCCCGGGCCGGTTATAAATGCTTCAACATACCTGCTTTGAATGGTATCAACAATTATATCAATTAACTGAAGACTCATACGTTGATCTATTGATATAGTATCACCAGGTACATAACAATATTTTTTCTCATCGCCTTTTCCTAAAACAAGATATTTCAATACTGGTGTTTCAAGCTTTATAAAAAGTTTACCGAGTTGGTCATTATCTCTTGTAACAACAATCTGATAAATCTTTCCATCTTTATTTAATGAATAATTTTTCCAAAGGTCCCTGTCAGTGTATATAATAAACCCTCGATCCTCACCGATGTTTTTTGAGACTTCACCAACATACCCCTTAAAATTCACTACAAAATCGGAATGATAAGCGAGGTTAGTGAAAACATCAACAATTTTCAATTTATCACCTTTTACAATAGAAACAAATTCATTGTTCTGGCAGATCTGGTTTTTCCCGTTAATATTTAGTTTAAAATAAAGAAAGGGGGCTTCATGTTTAGAATCATTTGAAATTGAAACATTATTTGAGGCTTTTTCCCTCCCCCAGTCAAATGCAACGTTTATGGATCCACATGAAAAATAATCTTTCCTGACAATAACTTTTGCCGGTTTTTTTATTACAATTTTCTTCCGCAGATCATTCACTGCACCATATCCGATAATATCAGCGCTAAGACCTCTTTCATAATTAGCTTCGATATGAGATATCATAATAGAGTCGCCTTTGTTGAGATACAGAGTCTGATCTTTTTCAACAAGAATCGGCAGTGAATTGTTTACTGAAACAATAAGATAACGTAATTCAGGATCTTCAAGGTTAAAACCCGGTGATTCCGGAACAACTCCCAACAAATCCATAAATGCATTTATGGCCAGGTTATGATGAAGGACTTTTGTTTCCAGGGGTAATGATTTACTGGACTCAACACCGAATGCCGGTATACCCCATTTATATAATGCATAATACGTGGCAGATTTACGTTGTTCTTTATGCAGAGAATCTTTCAGCCTTGTATTGTGATTGTTAAAATGAAAATGGTAATCAGGATTTTTAATATCCTTATTGATCATCCCGGCTACCTTTTTCCCCATATCACCGAGCCTGATGACTTTACCGGTATCCTGATTAGTAAATTCATCACAATCTGCTATCAGTGATTGTCCATACCTCTTTGGATTTCTCTCAGGACTTTCCCATTTCTCTGAGTAAAAGCCTGAACCGTCATGCAGATTAAGAAGACAGTCGCTTTCGGCAATAAGTTTTTTCAGGATTGAAACAACCTTGGTTTCATAATTATCTTTTTTATCTTCAGCAAATTTCCGATTCATATCTTCATTTATTTTTCTCCGCTTTAATAAAATAGAGTGGAAATTTGCTCTTGGAACTACAATAAGATTTCCTTTGGCAAGGGAAAGATCAGCATATAAATCTGCGGAAATAAAACCGCCTGGTTCATCACCCTGAATACCTCCTATAAGTAGTAGGGTTTTACCAGGTTCTTTTCCATGAATCCTGTATACGTTAAGTTCATGGTCGGTGCCTTCAAAAAAGACAGTATGAATCTTTTCCTGAGCGTTTATGGAGCATGACAGAAATAAAACAAATAGAAAAAAAAAAGGCGGTAAAAACAGTTTTATATTTTTATACATATTATTCTAAGTTACTTTCAAAATAGTATTATAGTTTGTTTCAATTTAATAAATATCTAGTATAAACATAACAATCAAAATCAGTAATTATAACCTTATTGTCATGTTTTTCAACATACTTTTATCGTACCTGGAATATGATTGATTAACCTGCCTCCTAAAAGGCCCCAAAAAAAAACTTTCACAAAAAAGAACTATAAAACAACAAATTATTATTTAATAAAGACTTACCTTAACTTTCCGGTGGCAATTCGAAAGGTTTTGTTTCAAAAGGCATATTCTTTTCAAGCATCAACGTCCCGTCGGGTTTAAAAATGAAAACAGACGCCTTCTTGAATTGCTCTGGATGAATCTGATTTCTAATCTTAAATCGTACAGGTTTAAATCGTGAAATCTTGAAATATTGTCCTCTTGATATAACCGACGGACGTCCTGAAGAAAGAGCTACTGATGGAATTATCAACCAATTATTCAAATTATCATCAGCTTTAAGTATGGTAAATATATAGCCGGACATTTTTACATCAGGCTGTTTATTGCTAATATTAAATATTACATGTAAAGTGTTGTCTGATGAATCATGGTAAACTGAAAAATCGGTAACAACAACATCCATATCATTTTCAGTCACGACCCCTTCAATCTTTTCTCCTACTGTATCTTCTACAACAGCTTCAGGGGAAGTATGAAGTTCTTCCGGTTTTTCTTCAATACTTTCCGGGAATTCCTCGATACTTTCTGAAATCTTTTCCTCAAGCTTTGATTCAGTCAGTACAAGTCTTGTCATAAGGATATCCATTTCTTCCTTGAACGTTTTTAATTGCTGCCGGGAAGATTCGGCCTTTGTTTTCAAAATTTTATTCTCGGCCAGAATACCTCTATAAACGAATGAAAGATAAACAGATACTGCTATTGCTATAACAAGTGCGGTAATTATCAGGATCATTACTGTCTTGAACCATCTTACAGATAAAATTTCTCCATGATCGCCTACAGCCAGAAGCTCCCAACGCTTCTGCTTTCTCGTAGAAGTTGGTATTGGGACCTCAGCTATTTCTTTTTTATATTTTCCCGTCAGGTTTTCCATCAAGGACCTTTTTAACTATAATGGGTTTTTAAAGTCAGCTTGGGAAATATCGAAATCAGTCATGTATCCAGTCTTGAGACTTTTAAATAATGTATCTTTTTTACAACTTCAGTGGTCAGGTTTAATAGTTAGAATTCTATAATTGAGAGCTGACAATTATTGAGTAACAATTTATAATTTCAAAAAAACTTTTGTTCGCTATCCTGAACTTTCGATTGTCAATTTATAGTAAAAATATTGATTTGTCAATGGTACCGAGGAGTTATCTTTTTATCACACCGGGATTTAAACATTTTAGGCCGGGTTTTTTATTCCGGACTATGGAATACCGATAACATTATCACCTTGACCAGTATAATAATATATTCTTGCTTTTCAACACCTTATATCTCTTTCTATTTTCAACCATTCACTATTATTAAAAGAGGTTTCTTAATACAAGTTCTATCATAAACTACAGAAATTCTTCTTATGCTGATATCGCCTGAACATGTAACCGTAGATCATGCTATTCAGGTGTTATTTAATTCCAAAATGCCGATATGCAGTCTCGGAAACCTTTCGCCCCGAAGATGTCCTGATAATAAACCCCATTTTCAAAAGAAACGGTTCAACAACATCTACAAGTGTATCAGACTCTTCCTGAAGTGTAGCTGCAATAGCATCTATTCCTACAGGTCCGCCATTATAAAACTTTATTATTGTATCGATATATGACCTGTCCAAATTTGTCAGTCCAACCTTATCAACACCTTCAAGAGCTAGGGCAGCCTCCACAGTCTCAACTGATATTGTACCGTCTGATCGTACCTGGGCATAATCCCGAACTCTCTTTAAAAGTCTGTTTACAATTCTTGGAGTCCCTCGTGAACGTTTTGCAAGCTCCAGTGCACTTTCATCATCTATCGAGAGGCCGAGTAATTTTGCAGAACGCCTGGTAATATTTATAAGGTCATTTTCACTGTAAAAATCAAGACTCTTGAAAATGCCGAACCGGTCCCTGAGCGGTGATGATAACATTCCAACCCTTGTAGTAGCTCCAACAAGAGTAAAATGTTTTAAACGGTACCTGTGACTCCGGGCATGTACACCCTTGTCAAAAACAAAGTCAATTGCAAAATCCTCCATTGCCGGATATAAGAATTCCTCTACAGCCTTAGGAGTGCGATGAATTTCATCAATAAACAGGATGTCACCTTCACCAAGATGGGTTAGAACTCCAACCAGGTCCCCACCTTTTTCAAGTGCGGGCCCTGAGGTAACGGTGAGCTTACCACCCATCTCACTAGCTATAATGTGTGCCATTGTCGTCTTGCCAAGACCTGGAGGGCCGTGAAATAGTACATGCTCAATAGGTTCACTGCGTTGTTTTGCAGCCTCAATAGCTATCTTAAGTGTTTCTACCATTTCAGGTTGACCTATGTAATCAGAAAAATGCTGGGGGCGTAAAGATATAATATCGGGTTCGCAGTCATCGGGGAGAGCAGAACCTGTAACAATACTTTGTTTTTCTGAAGAAAATGTAAGAATTTTATCTGTCATGACATAACCTGAAACAATCACTAATGTTGATGAATTAGAAGCTATCTCAAAATAAATCTAAGTGCCCTTGGCGGCGTTATAAAGCGGCTCAAAATGTTCACATACTACATGTATGCTCTGCTTTCTCACCCCTTTTTGCCTTGCCAGGAACCCTAATCTTTTTTTTGAGATAGCTTCTATTAAAAAATATAACCGATGGCTAAGTAGAAATCTTCATATACAAGGCTTAGTTGTTGATCAGGAGTGAAGGCATACATGCAGTATGTCGAACTTCTGATCAGCAACTATAACGCAGTAGATGGAGACTTTTTACGACGCCATCAATATTTATAATATCTCACTTCGATAAACCTCTTCAAAAAGCTCTTCAGGTGTGGAAATAGATATATTTCTTTTCAATGCCTCGGAAATATAACGTTTTGCATCTGCCGGCTTATGACCAAGCTGGGTAACAAGTACATCCAGCACCTGACTTTCAAAATCTTTAACAGGTATTTCTTGAGATGCCTCACCTTTACGGATTAATGCAAATTTATTAACCTTACCTTCAAGAGAAGCAATAATTTTCTGTGCGGTGCGATTACCGATCCCTTTTAATTCTTTCAATTTTGAGACATCTTTACTTTCTATGGCCCTTGCTATATCGCTAATAGGCCTACTTAGTGCCTGTACAGCTTTCAGGGGGCCAATAGCTTCAACAGAAATGAAATGCTGAAAAAATTCTTTTTCAGCTTCGAGATTAAAACCGATCAGGACCGGCTTAGGCTGTCGTTCAGTCTGATGAAAATATATAAAAAGCGATACTGAATCTCCAATAGAGCTTGCATTCAAAGTTTCCATAACAAATGCAGGCAGGAGAACTTCATATCCTACTTGATTCACAAGAAGAAGTATCCTTTCTTCTTCTTTTTTCAATAATGTACCTTCAAGGTAGCCTATCATATTTATTACTTTAAATAACCTTATATACTGTTAATCTGAATTTATGAAATTTTCGTAACGAAAAAGTCCCACAAGAGCCAGTGCTATTGCATCTGAGGCATGGTCAGGTTTAATTGGATCAGAATGGTTAATCAGCTGTCGTACAGACCTTTCAAGCTGGGCTTTACCTGCATTCCCGTTTCCTGTAACAACCTGTTTTGTCTCACGAACCGAAACCTCAATAACATTAATACCGTTCCTGTATCCTGCAAGTAGAACAACACCTGAAACCTTTCCCAGAGAAATACCTGCTTTGGGATACTTACCAAGTGAAAAAGCATCTTCCACAACCATAAGATCCGGTTTTTCATCTTCCAGAACCTGAAAAACCTTTGAAAAAATAATATCAAGTCGTGCCGCCGATGAAATATCTTTTGGAGTATTTATAGCACCGAAAGAATAACCAGCAATATCAAAACCTTCACCCCTGACGACACCGATACCGGTTGAAGCGAGCCCTGGGTCTATTCCTATTACCTTTATCATGGCATATAATGCACCATTATTGATCACCTAATGCAAGAATTTTTATGATTTTTTTTAACACGGATATAATATTCAGAGAAGGCCTTGAAGAATAAAATTCAAATATAATCTAAATCCGGAAAGATGAGCCTTAATATTATGATGCGGACACTAAATAGTTAATCCGGCATTTTTTAAAAACTTTTATTGAATGTCATTCCAACTTGGATATATTCTTTTTTGCAAGTACAGCTTCTGGAGAATCAGGAAACTTTCTTATCACCTCTTTCAGGAAAAGACGTGCTTTAGATTTCTCTCCCATATTTTCAAAAGCCATCCCCTGCTTTAATATTGCAGCAGGTATTTTGTTTCCTTTCGGGTAATTATCAATCACCTTCTGATATTCAAGGATAGCTTTTTCGAACCACCTTTGCCTGTAAAATGTTTCCCCAATCCAGAACTGGGCATTATCTGCATTTTCAGATTCCGGCCATTTTTTCAAAATTTTTTTAAACTCTTCACGGGAAGAATCAAAGTCTCCCTTATCATACAAGCTCCTGGCAAGAGCGTATGTATTTTCAGAAGTAACTTCCTTTAACTGGTCAACCGAACTTTCAACCCCTTTTTTGTTATCAGGTGTTTCAAAACCGACATATTTCTCAATATTTATAACTCTATCAGTAATAGCAGATATTTTCCCGTCAAGACTTTGAATTATCTGTTTTTCCTGCTCATTTTTTAATAGATGATCAATCTCTTCCAGTTTACCATTTACGATTTGAAGCTCTTTTTTAAGACTATCGAGTTTTGTGCCAAGCCTTGCAATATTATTTCTAAAATCCTTTTCGGTCTCTTTAAGAACCTTATCAAGTTCATCGGTACGATTTTTTTGTGACAGAATCAGCCGGCTCTGTTCGGCAACGATGCCATCAGTGTTGACTCTTACAGGAGCTGCTACACAACCGTATAAATAGAAAACTAAAACAGGAATAATGAAAAATACTTTCATATCAAATACCACCCTGAAATTTTAAAAACTCTGAAACTGGTAAAATATGAGGCTTTTAGAAAACATACATTCTTGTTCAAGGAAAGTAAAAAACTTTAACCGATGAATACATTAAGTATATATAGGGCCTGCCCACCTCAGCGGGTAAAATTTCAGCATGGCGAAGAAGCCGACAACAAGAGGTGTTTTGCAAAGGTCTCATCTAATGGTAGACGACGTAGTTGATGAACCCGTAAAAAGAATAACCAATGGCTAAGTAGAAATCTTCATATAAAAGGCATAGCGGTTGATCAGGAGTGAAGGCATACATGTAGTATGTCGAACTTCTGATCAACCGCTATAACGCAGTAGATGGAGACTTTTTACGACGCCATCATAGTAAGCCGTCTGCCATTATATAACATAATAAGAATCAATAAAAAAAACTACTCTATAGAGAAATGAACACGCCTGTTTTTTGCATATGCTTCTTCAGTATTTCCTGAAGATATAGGCATTTCTTCACCATAGCTGTTCTTTGTCAAACGATCGGCGGCAATTCCCATGTCAACCATGAAACTTTTTGTGCTTTCAGCACGACGATCTCCTAAAGCAAGGTTGTATTCTGCAGAACCGCGCTCGTCACAATGGCCTTCTATGACAACAGAAACTACCGGGTTCATTTTCAACCATTCTACTTTAGCCTTTAATGCTTCCATGGCTTCAGATTTGAGAGTTGATTCATCATAATCAAAATATATGTCCGTATTCTCAAATTTTTCCTTAGCCTTCATTTTCGCAAGTTCCGCTGCTTCTGCTCGCTGTCTTTCAATATCAGTCTGAATTGCTCGATTATCCATGGAAGTAGTAGACTGTTGTTGGCTCACAGGTTTTTTGGCACAACTTGCATTCAACAACAACCCCGGAACTACAAGTACTAATGCTAAACATATCCTTAAATTCTTTTGCATTTATTTTCCTCCCTTATTTATATTAACTTAATATTTTATATCTCTTGGTGACCATTTTGGGTTTGTCTGCTCTCCCGGTATCTCAAGCAAACGCCGCTGATCGGTTCCATAGACTGTCATTACATAAATCCTTGGTGGACCTTGACGTGTTGAACAGAAAACAATAAGGCTTCCGTCAGGTGACCAGGAAGGTGTCTCATTGTTACCAGCATTGTTGGTAAGAGAAACCGGTGTTCTACTTTTAATATCTATAACATATATATCAAACTTGCCATTATTCATGGAAGAATATGCTATTTTATCTCCCCGTGGGGACCAGCTTGGAGATGTATTATATTTCCCCTCAAAGGTCAACCTTTCTGTCTTCCAGGTATTCAAGTCAAGTATATATATCTGTGGAGTTCCTGACCTTTTTGAAACAAAGGCCATCTTCTTCCCATCCGGAGAAAATGACGGCGAAACATCGATACCCCAGTTTTCAGTCAATCTCTTAATAATTTTTCCGTTTCCGGTCAACATATATATTTCAGGATCTCCTGAAAATGAAAGGGTTGCTGCAAGAGCGAATTTTCCCGGAACCCAGTCTGGTGTAATATTTATACCCTCTTTGGCTACAACAACTCCCCTTTTTTCTTTTAAATTCTCAATATATAGATCAGGCCGCCCCTTTTTATAGGAAGTGTAAGCTATATATTTACCATTTGACGACCATGCCGGTGAAAGAGTAATATTTCTGGTTTTTGTCCACTGCCTGGGTTCGTATCCGTCAAAATCACATAAATATATTTCCTTATTTCCCGAACCGGTAGAAATAAATGCAATTTTACTGTTAAAATACCCCTTGTTGCCGGTTAAACGTTCAATAACTACACTGCAAAAACGTCGTATTATCTTCCTTCGTTCAGAAAATCGGCCCTTGTATCTTTTACCGACAATCATAGTCTCTTTATAGGTATCAATGAGTCTGAACTCAAAATCGACTACTCCACCCTTAACAAGAACACCGCAGGTGATAAGAAACTCTGACCCGATACCGGTCCAGTTTTTAAAAACCACTTTAGATGTCACTATTCCTGATTTTTGAGAATCTTCAAGATATGCCTCCCGGTTTAATACTTTGAAGTATCTCGTAAATATTAATGTTTCGGAAAGAAGGTCGGCTCCTTCCCTTGAAATCAATATTTCTTTTTCGTTTCCGGACATGGCTTTAAATAAAGGTACAGCAATCGGAATCTTTTTCAGGAAAGGATTGCTAATATTAATATAATCATATCCTGCAAAAGAAAAGTCAGGTTTGAAAACAAGCGAAATTACAATTGTCAGAAATAAAACAGATTTTATTTTCATAAATATTGCCTGAGACTTTTTTATTATAAAAGCATTCATTCTCTTTAAAATATTTTACCACGCCATCAAAATCAATCCAAATAATATCACTGTCAGCAAAACTTGAACCAGGTATATTTTACTTCCAATCTTCAGGAGTAAACACAAGCCCTATATCATAGTAGGAATATCCTTCAGGGAGGGATGGAAGCGGATTAGATTTCAAAACAGCCCTGTAGGCCGAATCATCAAAATAACTGTTTCCTGACTTTATATCAAACCAAAAGTCCTTTATCTCTCCATGCGGTAAAATTCTTATTCCGAATGCAACCTTGAGATCTTTTTGTCCCTTGATAAGCTGTTCGGATAAAATCCAGTTTTTACGAATATGGTACTTGATTTCAATTTTATATATATCAATCTTTTCAAGGGTGTTTTTCCCGCTTCCAACCGATCCTGACCGATTCGGCCCATTTGTGTTTATACTTGTATCTTTTTTAAGTTCTTCAATTGCATCGGCCATCAGATCGTCTTTTGTCTTTTCAATAACCTTTTTTACCGGTTTAAGAGTTTCTTTTTTAATTTTAGAAATTTTATATGTTTTTTTCTTAAGAGATTTCTTACTTTTTTTCTTTTTTACACTAACCGGCACCTTATTTTTCACAGTAGTCTTCTTTAAAGACTTTTTTCTCTCATGATCGAATTGTGATGGCCCATCTGTAGAAGCCACAGGTCCTACAGCAGAAAGTGAAAGAAGATTAACATTTATTATATTTTCCGGAAATCTTTTTTCAGGTTTTAACATTGGAGCAAAGATCAATACCAACAGCACTATAGCATGGCTCATGAAGGAAAAAATAAAAAAAAGAGCCCATTCTTTAGTATTATTTACGAAATTATAATGTAAAGAAGTATCAGCCGGTATTTTTTTATTCATCTTTTACCTGCATGCTATTTCTTTTTTACCGATCCTTTGGTTTCCATGGGGCCTGTGAGCATACCGAGCTTTTCAACTCCGGCGCCTCTTATTTCAGACATAACCCGGACAACTACCCCGTATGGTATATTCTTATCGGCTCGGAGAAAAACCTCTCGGCTTTTACGTCCTTCCAGTATTTTTGACATCTTATCCTGTAAAAAATCCAGTGTTACCTGCATGTCATTGATAAATACCTTATTGTTCTTGTCAATACTAACAATAAGCTGTTCATCATCAATAGTCATAGGGCCGGAAGCAGCTTCAGGCAGCGATACATTTTCACCCTGCATCATCATAGGTGCCGTAACCATGAAAATAATTAACAGGACAAGCATGACATCAACAAAAGGAGTTACATTGATATCGGACATGAAATCATTATTTCCACCGATCATCATTTATTTATCCCCCTTCGCATTGAGGATATCCCTTTCTACAATATTTAGAAAATCAGCTGAAAAACTTTGAAGCTCGGATTCAATAACCCTTATTTTCTGTGTAAAATAATTGAAGGCAATCACGGCAGGGATGGCAACAGCCAACCCGGCAGCAGTTGCAACAAGAGCTTCGGATATTCCGGGGGCTACAACTGCAAGGCTTGCCGAGCCTCTTTGGCCTATTTGATGAAAAGAACTCATAATACCCCATACAGTACCGAACAGACCTATAAAAGGAGCTGTATTTCCGGCAGTTGCAAGAAAAGGAACCATCTGAACCAGCTTTGTAATCTCAGTGTTGATAGCCCTTCTAAGGGACCGCTTAATATTATCAACACCCTTGAATCTGGTATCAAAAGATACCTGCTCAGTAGAAGTAGCTTTTGGCGCTCCTGTATTGGTTACTTTTTTTAGTTCCGTGTACCCTATTCTGAAAGTCCTGGCTACAGGACAGGATTGAAGCTGCTTTGCCTCTGAAAAGGCATCTGACAAATCGCGACTCCCCCAGAAGAAATCAATGAAATAAGCCGACTCATTGAGTGCCTTTCTGATGTAACGATATTTGATTAATATTATTGCCCAGGACGAAATTGAAAAAAACAAAAGAATGATCATAACAAATTTTACAACTGGCCCGGCATTGTAGAACATCTGTATAATATCTATCTGGTCGGAAATCATTTAAAACTCCTGGTTTATATCTGTAAATGCAGGAAAATTTCTATTTAGGAAATCAGGTAATAAATCAAAGAAAAGTTATTAAATACCGCAAAATCATCTATATTATCATATATTATATATCTGGTATTATTTATCAGGCATTATTTGTCTGATATTATTTGTCTGGCATTTTGTATTATTTCAAAGACTTCGAAAATATAATTATACGAGCTTTATCGCAGTGTCAAGATATTTGGGTTATTCTTGCAACATTAAGGGGTCAAAAAAACATCGCAAAGGCTCCAAAATTCAAGCAATATCTGTAATTTTAAATTGAAACATGCATAAACCTGTCTCAAGTGTTATTCGTTATATTATACAAGCAAGCCTTTGTATAAATAAAAAACCCCCATACAAAAATATGTATGAGGGCTTTTTTATTTATTTAAAACAGAGCCGGGGGAATTACATCATTCCGCCCATTCCGCCCATTCCGCCCATTCCGCCTGGAGGCATTGCCGGCATTCCTCCGCCGCCTGCACCGCCTTCTTCAGGTTTCTCAGCTATCATTGCTTCTGTTGTAATCATCATAGCAGCAACACTACCTGCATTCTGAAGAGCAAAGCGAACAACTTTTGTCGGATCCATAACACCAGCCTCGATAAGATCTTCATACTTATCTGCTGCTGCATTGTATCCTATTGCACCTGTTTCGCTTTTAACTCTATCGATTACTACGGAACCTTCAACGCCTGCATTGTTTGCAATCTGACGAAGAGGTTCTTCAATAGCACGCATAACAACCTTCACACCGAGTTTTTCTTCAGCCTTAATCTTGATCTTATCAAGAGCGGCAAGACAACGAACAAGTGCAACACCACCGCCGGGAACGATTCCTTCCTCGACTGCTGCACGTGTTGCATTCAGTGCATCTTCAACACGGGCTTTCTTTTCTTTCATTTCAGTCTCAGTTGCAGCGCCAACATTAATGACAGCAACGCCGCCAATAAGTTTTGCAAGACGTTCCTGAAGTTTTTCTCTATCATAATCAGATGAGGTTTCATCAATCTGGGCTCTTATCATTTTCACACGACCTTCAAGATCAGCACGTTTTCCTGCACCATCAACTATAGTCGTATTATCTTTATCAATAACAACTCTTTTTGCAGTTCCAAGATCTTCAAGTGCAATGGTTTCCAGTTTTACACCAAGATCTTCAGATACAACCTGTCCGCCTGTTAATATAGCAACATCTTCCAGCATTGATTTTCTTCTGTCTCCGAAACCCGGAGCTTTAACAGCAGCAACATTTAATGTACCGCGAAGTTTGTTTACAACCAATGTTGCAAGTGCTTCACCATCTACATCTTCAGCAATAATCAGGAGAGGTCTACCAAGCTTTGCAACCTGCTCAAGCACCGGAAGAAGATCTTTCATGTTACTGATCTTTTTCTCATTGATAAGAATAAGAGGATCTTCAAGGGAAACAACCATTTTTTCAGCATCTGTAACAAAGTACGGAGAAAGATATCCACGATCAAACTGCATACCTTCAACGACATCAAGGCTTGTGTCCATTGATTTGGCTTCTTCAACGGTAATAACGCCTTCTTTGCCGACTTTGTTCATAGCTTCGGCAATGATGTTGCCTATTGTTTCATCACTGTTTGCGGAAATTGTACCTACCTGAGCGATTTCTCTCTGATCCTTGGTAGGCTTACTCATATTTGCAAGTTCTTTAACAGCAACCTCAACGGCCTTATCAATACCGCGTTTTATTGACATTGGATTATGACCTGCAACTACCAGTCTCTGACCTTCTTCATAAATGCATCTTGCAAGAACAGTAGCTGTCGTAGTACCGTCACCAGCCATATCACTTGTTTTGCTGGCAACCTCTTTAACCATCTGAGCGCCCATATTTTCAAACTTGTCTTCAAGCTCAATTTCTTTTGCTACGGTCACACCATCTTTTGTTACTGTGGGTGAACCCCAGGATTTGTCAATTACTACATTTCTTCCCTTTGGGCCGAGGGTTACAACAACTGCATCAGCAAGTGTAGCTACACCTTCAAGCATTTTTTCACGGGCTTTAGCGCCATATGTTATTTCTTTAGCCATCTTGATATATCCTCCATGTAATCCTTATGTAATTATTCAATAACTCCGAGAACATCGTCTTCACGCATAATCAGGTATTCGTCACCTGAAATTTTAACATCAGTGCCGCCATATTTACTAAATAAAATACGGTCACCAACCTTTACTTCAAGAGCAACTCTCTTGCCATCATCTCCAACTTTGCCGTTACCTACTGCTACTATCTCACCTTCAGCCGGTTTTTCTTTAGCAGTATCAGGTATGATAATACCGCCTTTAGTCGTTGATTCTTCTTCAACACGTTTTACGATAATTCGATCCTGCAATGGTCTGATTTTCATCTTTCTTTCTCCTTTCATGATGCATATTGACAATCAAAAAATTAACCAACAATGGTAATTAAAAAAGTTTTCCAATATAACCATCTGAATAAAAAAACAAATAATTATTCCATCAATGGATAATTCCTGTAGTCATGTAAACATATCAACAGTTTAGCGTAAGTCCATATCCGGATGTTCCATATTATCTTAAGATTCTCCTAACAAAGAAATCTAAGAAAAAATAATCAACTTTTCAAATTTGTAAAGAGATATAATATTTTTTAATATCATATCTAATGACGATAAACATAATTTCCCGGTTAGCCTGTCCGGAAATTTACAGCTCTATATCAATCAAAAAAACCAAAAAAAATTACATTTAATCAGCTTTCTTGCTGTCTATTTTTTTACTAACGGTTTTTTCTGTTTTCTTGGTATCAGTTGCAGAAGTTTCCTCACTCTTCGGTGGGGGAGCTGAAGAGTTTTTTGAACCATTTGCATAATCGGTTACATACCAACCGGTACCTTTTAAATGAAAAGTGCTCTGGGATATAAGCTTATGAAGTTTCCCTGAACATTGTGAACACTTTTTTAAGGGTTTATCTGAAATTTTTTGTATGGCTTCTTCAAAGCCGCCACATTCCGTGCATTCATATTCATAAATAGGCATTGTATAAAAATCTCCGTTAAATCAAACTGTTTTAAAATAGGCAGTGTATTCCTGTTGTCAAGTTCAGGTTGACAGCTTTTCCTAAAAAAAATCAATATATATGAGTTTTCCTCCATTTTTCATAAAATATCAGAGCATTGCCCAACCCGGAAAAGTTCTGCCGGCTTAAAATTTCATTGGTTTTTTCATGGACCAAAACCTCTTCCTTCATTTTTTCATCATCCGAAGCATCGAAATTCTGAAGATACTTGCTGAATCTCACAATATGAATCAGTTCATGGGCAACGATATAAAGTGCAAAAGAGAAAAGTTGCAAACCTTGTGAATTTCTGATTGCTGAAAGGATTGAATGGTCCTGTATGCATATTTTATAAAAATCATATTTCGATGAACCAAGAGACATATTTTCCCGCTGCCCCATATAACGCATTACCTGGGCAAAAGGGCCGTTTATTATCTCTGCCGGGAGGAGGTCTTCAAGAGTCTTTACGTCATACCTGTGACGAAGCCATTGATTTGCAGATATTTTATAAAAATTACAAACAAGCTCTTCAGCCATAGCTATGGAATTGTTTACAATCTCTATTTCTTCTGCATTAAAATGTTCCAGCTTTGCCATTTAATTTTCACCGACTAAAATATCAAATATTTTTAATAAATACGCTCAGACCTGACTTCGGAAGCCCGTAAGCCGTTAAAATTCTTCTCCAAAGCACCTACAAAGACCGTCATTAGTTACGTACTATAATAGCCTGTATCCTGTTTCAATAACTCACTATATTTAATAAAAACATAACAATTATAAAAGAATTTACAATACTATTAAAAAAAATGTGGACAAACAATAAAAAATTATGTTATTTATTAAACTTATTTTTAAAAACAACAATCTTAAATTGGAGGTGATCTGTTGGGTAGTGTAATTAAGAAGAGAAGAAAAAAGATGCGGAAACATAAACACAGAAAACTATTAGCCCGGACTCGTCATCAGAGAAGAAAAGGCAAATAATATACCTCCAATATTTTTTTAATATACTTTAAAACAGAAAAAGCACCAGAGTTTGTCTGGAGCTTTTTCTGTTTTTTTTTGTCTATTTATATCTATTTCTGTAAGATATTTAAGGTTATTTAAGATCTTTCAGGTATTTTAAAAGTTCAGAGTCTGTTGATAAAATAAGAGAACTGTCGCCATCAAGAGACTTTGCGTAAACATCCAGTGTCTTAACAAAAGAATAAAAATCAGGATCTTTTGAATATGCGTCGGCAAATATTTTTGTTGCCGTTGCATCGGCTTTACCCGTTAAAATTTGAGCTGTTTTATAGGCCTCAGAAGTGATCTGTTTTAGTTTCTTTTCTTTTTCACCAAGTATCTTCTGGGCTTCACCTCTTCCTTCAGAACGGAATTTTTCCACAATCTGGACACGTTCGGCAATCATCCTGTCATATACCGAGGCCCTTACATCCTCCCGATAATTAATTCTCTTTATCTTGACATCAACAAGTTCAATACCGAATTCTGCAAGCTTCGGTTTAGCCTGATTGAAAATTCTACTTGTTATTTCCGTCCTACCAAGCGCCACATGGTGTTCACGGCTTGCGGTTGCTTTAACCGATTTGGTATCTTTTATATCTGTTCTGGAATCCATTTTTCTGTCAGAATTTCTGACAGCCTCAATAATTTCAGTATTTGCAATAACATTTTTTACTGCGGTATCTATAATATCAGCCATAATATCCGATGCATTTTCCACGGAAATAATTGTCTGAAAAAACAGTACCGGTTTATTTATCCGCCATCTGGCAAAGGTATCCACCCATATGTATTTCTTTTTTAAGGTCGGTAGTTCACCCTTCTCACCATCCCATTCCCTTAAGTTGGATGGAAATTTGTTCACCATATCTATAATCGGATATTTGAATTTAAGACCGGGTTCTTTTAATGTTTCACCGATTACTTTCCCGAACCTGGTTATAACAACCTGTTCAGTCTCATCAATAGTATAAGTGGACAATAATAATATAAAAACACCTGCCGCAAGAATAAAACCTGTTATAGTAAGCCACTTTGATTTCACTTTGTTACACCTTTTTTGCTTTCAATATTCAGTAAAGGCAGAAAGTTTTTCTGACTTGAATCAATCAGATACTTCTGGCCTATTTTTGGGAACACATCTATAAACATTTCAAGGTAAAGACGCCTTTTGGTAACATCTTTTGCCTTGGCGTATTCATTATAAAGAGCCGTAAATTTTGAAGCTTCACCTTCTGCCCTGTTGATTCGATCAAGGGAATATCCTTCGGCAGCCCTTATTGTTCTCTCGGCTTCACCTTTTGCAGCCGGAATCGCCTGGTTATAATCCTTCTTGGCGGTTAATATCATTGTTTCCTTTTCCTGTTCTGCTTTGTTTACAGCATTAAAGGAAGGCTGTACCTTTGTCGGCACATTTGTTTTTTTCAATTCAAGGTTAACAAGCCTGATACCTGTTTCTGAATTATCTAGTTCTTTTTGAAGAACTTCACGGCATTGTGTCGCAATTTCTTCACGTTCATTTATAACCTCGTTAACACTCCTGTCTCCAACAACCAGCCTCATGGCGGCTTCGGAAAGGTCTCGCAAAAGCCCTTCAGCATCATATACCCTGAAAAGAAACTTTTCAGGATCTTTTATTTTATACTGAACAATCCATGGAACAATAGCCACATTCAAATCCCCGGTAAGCATAAGTGCTGCTTCCATGCCCCTCCGGTATGTCACCTCACCCCCGGTCATCCTCCTGTCAGTGCGACCGGTAGTAACACCGAACTCGGTCCTTCTTGTTCCGTCAACATTTACTATTGTCAGCTTTTCGATTCCGTTTGGCCACTTTAAATGCAGACCGGGATGAGTCTTTCGCACAAACTTACCGAACTGTTGAATCATACCGACTTCACGTAGTTTCACCTGGTAAACCATTGAATATCCTAAATATCCGAGTACAATCAAAATACTTAAAATAAACGGGCCACCAGGGAATTTAATATTCTTAATTTTATTTCCCAGTTCTTCTAAATCAGGTGGTCCAATACCGTCTGAGCCCTGAGTTTTTTTGCTTTTCTTTTGATTTTCCTGAAGTTTTTCCCAATCCCAAGCCATAATATTATCCGTTGTTTTGTTGTTTGTTTATGTACTTTAATAGTGCCCGAAAAAGAATAAGCGAACAAAAAATACCCAAGTAAAGAATATAGGTCTTTCATATTCAAAAAAGTTAATACCACATGAACAGACTTTACCGAAATAATTTGCTTTAAGGCATATTAATCTTTTTACAGGCAGACATTATATGTTATAACTTATAAGCTTACAATTTTAAGTTACGTTCTATTTTAAGTCAAGTAAAATCAGATAAATCAAGCAGTTTTGATAAACTGATAAAAAGCATAACCGATAGCTAAGCACTATAACACAGTAGATGGAGGTTTTTTATAACGCCATCAGTTTTATATCTTTTGATTTTTTACTCAAATTCCATTAAAACGAAAATCATTCAAAATGCTTTGTTGAAACCTTGATTTATTTGATAAATAAAAAATAAGAGATCTATGAAAAAAAGATATAACAAGGAACCGATTCACATAAGTAATGTTCTGGATAATTTTATTGCAAAACACAAAACCCGGACCGATACCGGAATGACCCGGATCTGGGACCTGTGGGAAAGTACCATTGAGGGCCAGATAGCCGAAAACGCTCATCCAGCAGCTTTCAAAGGAAAACTCCTCCTGGTACATGTGTCAAGTTCCGTCTGGATTCAGCAATTGCAGTTCCTTAAGGTTGAGATAATGAATAAGATAAATGAGGCTGCGGGGAAAGAACTGGTAAATGACATCAGGTTTAAGATTGGACCTGTTTAATCTGCTATGAGTGAATATACTACAGACACTTTTTTTGATGGACAAATCAGTGTTACCCAGGAAAGTACCGGGTACCGTTTTTCTATTGATCCTATCCTGTTGGCGTGGCATGCCAGGCCTGCCCCTGGGGATAAAATACTTGACCTGGGAACCGGATGCGGCATCATTCCCCTGATGCTTGCATACAGAAACCCTGAAACCATTATTACCGGAATAGAAATACAACCCTCCCTTGCGAAAACCGCCGCCCTTAATATTAAAGAAAACAACATGGGAGACCGGATAAAAAGCATCTGCTGCAACATGAAAAATATTAATCAAAGCGATACCGGGGGGCCTGTCGATTTGATTGTCAGCAATCCGCCATACAGAAAGACAAACTCGGGAAGAGTAAATCCAAATCAACAAAAGGCTATAGCAAGACATGAAATAGAAATCACTATTAACGAGATTATGGAAACCTCCCGCAGTATGCTCAGAACAATGGGCAAATTCATTACCATTTATCCTGCAGAGCGTTCAATAGACCTCCTGGCTGCCATGAGAAAGGCCGGTATTGAACCAAAAATGCTGCGAACAATCCACTCCTATGAAAATACTGAAGCTGTACTGATAATCGCTGAAGGTGTAAAAAGAGGCAACCCGGGTATAAAAATCATGCCGCCTTTAATAATATATAAGGCAGAAGATGTATATAGTGATGAGGTCAAAAAGATGTACATCCCTTAAACTTGATGGCGTCGTAGAAAGTCTCCATCTACTACGTTATATCGGTTGACCAGAAGTTCAACATACTACATGTATGCTTTCACTCCTGATCAACCGATATGTCTTGTATATGAAGATTTCTACTTAGCCATCGATTATACTTTTTATGAGTTCATCAAACTTGATAGCGTCGTGAAAGTCAGCTTGGGATGGCAAAGTAAAAAGTTCAAGATCAAGGCGTCGCAAATCCCGAGGAATGAGACGTGCTTATCGTACACCGCAATGACGTGGGATGAAGCGCAACGAATAAATTGGACTTTATAGCAAAGTAAAAAGTTCAAGATCAAGGCGTCGCAAATCCCGAGGAATGAGGTGTACTTATCGTACACCGCAATGACGAGGGATGAAGCGCAACGCAGATATTGGACTTTTTACACTGCTATTCCAGAGTATTCATTACCTGACCGGTTATAGCCTTTGGATAAAAATATGTGGTCTTTCGAGGCATCACCTGCCCCTGTTCGGCAATATTTTTGACCTGTTCAATTTTTGTGGAATTCAGGATAAAAGCTATATCACATTTGCCAGAGTCCACGGCGTCTATCGCATGACTATCAACACTTGAATAGGAAATCAGCTTTTCATTATCCAGCATAGCCTGATCAAAACCTAATATATCCATCATACATAATCGTGTAAGAACTGTAACATCAAGCATTAACAATGATTCAGGCATTTCATCTGCATATTTCATTTCCATTATTCCGGGCTTTAATGAAATAATATAAAATATTTTCCTATTCTTGATATAAACACCAATTGTATTCTTATCTGAATTTGACCTCAGCGAAGAAATAAAATCTGATCTTGCCTTTTCAGGACCCATGTCAATTAGGGAAATCTCTGAAATATCAAAATATTCTTTTGCATTTTCAATAAACATTTCAAGTTTTGAATCAGGTATATCATGAAGCATGCGATGTGCGGGGAGCACAACCATGCCCGGATCTTCCATACTGCAAAGATACATCATTACATAATTTGCAGGATGCTCTTCATTAAAAGCAGGATCTGTTTCGGATAAAAATTTGCGATAATTAAGTGATGTTTCATACCTGTGATGACCATCTGCGATATAAAGTTTTTTATTTTCCATGGCATTAGAAACAAAATCACGCACATCGGGATCCGATATCCTCCACATCATATGTTTCTCGCCTTTATCACTTTCTATATCCATATCAGGCTGTTTGCCTGATATACTATCTATCAATGTTTTAAGTATATTACCAGTATCAGAATAAAGAGAAAATATAGGGCTGAAATTAGCCTTGCAGATTTTAAAAAGTTCAAGCCTTTCGGATTTTACCTTTGAAAAGGTCTTCTCGTGTGGGAGTACAATACCCTCGTCAAAAGGTACAATCCCCACAAGCGCTATAAGACCGAAACGTGTAACCTTCTTTTTTTCCAGCTCAAATTCAACCGAAGTCAAATAAAATGCATTGGAGTCATCACGTGACAGGATGTCTTCCGAGATCCAGTCATTAAAATATCCGGCTGCTCTTGTGTGAGGATTATTTTCTTTTGTATCTTCTTCTGTTTTTTCCCCAAGAATAAGGCGAACGATATTATTCGGGTGTCGATTATGCAGCGCCTTATGCTCCTCTTGTGAGATTACATCATATGGCGGAGCAACGACATCTGCCAGATTACTAATTTTTTCCGGATTATATAAAATACCTTTGAATGGAACAACTTCAGCCATTATTTTTTCCCCTGATACTATGCAAGATTGATGTTTCCGTAAAACGCATAACTGATTTTTAAGTATAAATCTTCATATAAAATGCATAGAAATTGATGAAGACTTTTTTACAACATCAATAAAATTAAAAACATCGCAATTGATACTAAAAAGTATTTTTTTATTCAAGAAAAATAATAAAGAAGATTATTGACAGTACATGCAAAAAAAATATAATTACCTCTTTTTAGTGTTCATGTTTAGGAGAGGTGGCCGAGAGGCTGAAGGCTCCGCTCTCGAAAAGCGGTATCCTGTCAAAAACGGGATCGTGGGTTCGAATCCCACCCTCTCCGCCATATAAATACATGTAATCATTTCAAGAAGTATTCTCTTTAAACCCTTCCCAGAGAGTAATATTTTCCACGGCTTCCCGGGGTGTTTCAATGTTGTTGGCAGGAAAATCCCAGTTGGGGTAGCCTATGGCAATAGCCATAATGATGCGTTTTTTTTCTGGTATCTCTAACATTTCGTACAATATCTCCGGAAACGCAACTCCTTGACCCTCGATACAGGTTCCAAGATCGTATTCAAGTGCCATCAAACAAATCGTTTGCATAAGCCCGCCGATTTCAAGTTGCACTTGCTCAGCCGGGAGTGATTTGTCGGAGAGCAGAATTATGACAGCCGGGGCATTGAAATACCTGAATCCTCTTTCCATCCATATTCGTCGTTTCTCTTTGTCCTCTCTTTCAATATCCATCAGGCGAAACAACTCTCTGGCCAGATCGACTTGCCGTTTAAGGTATGGACTGTCAGGTGGCAGTGTACTAGTTTTTCCTAGTGAAGACCCGGAGGAGTAAAGCCGTTGCACATTCGCTTCTTTAATTTTATCAAGCAGATGGCCTGTGATGACTGCAAATTCCCATGGTTGTCTGTTGACGCCGGAAGGTGCGAGAACTGCCGTTGTTAAGATCTCTTTAATTACCTTCCGGGGAACTGGATCAGTTTTAAAATCCCGAATACTTTTACGTGTTTTGATTGCGTTGACAAGTTCCATTGGCATACTCCTATTAAGGCATTCAATTCATTATAATTTATTGGAGTCTGAAAAACCTGGTCCCTGATACCTAATGTATCGTCACGTAAAAAACCAAGGAGTCGAGTCTTGAATCTTGAAAGACTGAGCTTACCACCAAGATCATTAATTTTTCCATCATTTTTATCTTTTGCTATAGTTTTTTGCAACTCTGCGAACTGCATGAGATAATGCTGGTTCACTTACACCGAATCATTCACCAATATTTTTAAGTTTTTCTGATGTGTATCGATGAGATAAATACTGTTTTACATTTCTGGGCTGTCTGTCATTTTAATATTCGTGGAAGATGGAAGACCAGGATAATTTACCCTTAACGGTCTTGCCATAATAATCCCTATATAAAGCCTGTTACACTATTCAAGTTTCAAGACTTGATAATCATATAAAGGATATTGAACATATGATATGTTTACTTCGATTGTTTTTCTTCATGGATTATCGAAGCATTCACTGACAATATAGAGTATTTGTGCCAGCGGTGTTGTGATTGTTCTCTCAATACTATCAGGAATACCCAACTCAATGGTGTATTTTGGAGAGGGCCAGGACAATGACATAACTGCAGCAGGTTCACCGCTTACATCACCTGTAATGGCATTAATGAGCTCGCCATCTACTAAAAAAAGTTTACATGAAGGATGGCCCTGCTGGGTCACAGTAATGGTAGCTGTCGCCCGGTCTTTAGAGGCCAAGTTCACAAAATCCGGCAATTGGATTCCGCCACAGGTGTTAGGATCTCGTTGGCGGCTCAAGGCCGCATCCACCGCAATGGCCAGTTCGTCGGTATCAATTGGTTTGTCATAGAACCGAAACAGATCATCAGGCATTTTGGCCTTAAGGCGTGCGGTTCCATAAGACGTTATTACAAAACATGGTGCATTAGGTGCGAAAGCATTTAAAAAAGATATCAGCATTAAACCGCTTACTTTGGGCATCTGAATGTCTGTGATAACCAAATCCATCGGTTGTGCTTCAATTATATTAATAGCCGTCATTCCATTTTCTGCTTCATGAAGCGAAAGCTCGCTATTCTTATTTATGAGAGACTTTACTATGCGCTTGCGTAATATATTATCATCATCTGCAATGAGTATATGTGCCATTATATATCCTTTACCTTATCAATATCATCCCGTGGTGACCATACCCATCTAAATTTACCCCGATATTTTCTTATATCATAGTCCTTAATAATTACAGCTATTACATCAAACGTAAATAACTTATTATTAAAAATCAACAGTATTAAGTTTATTCGGCGGTCGGTTGTTTTGGCCTATGTATTCTTTGCCCTGCCAAGAATGAAGAACTGACTCCTATGTTTTCTCAATAGACGTGTTTATCTGACATGCTTCGATAATTATCAACATTAAATAATAACAGCCCCGTCACTATCCCTTTTTACTTTTGTGATTCCAGGTTGATCATTTTCAAGGTTTTTAAGGGTTCTTTTAAGGTCATTTATTTTCTGGATAAGTCTAAGATTCTCCCTTTTCAGTTCAATGTGTTCAATTGCCTGGCGAATAGTTAATCTCAGATCATCCATATTGCATGGCTTTGTAAAGAATCTGTAGACTTCTCCACTATTTATTGCCTTGATTGCTAAGTCAAGGTTTGCATGCGCTGTAAGAATAATCCTGTAGGTGTCCGGACATTTTATTCTGGTTATTGCAAAAAGCTCAGTCCCTGTCATGCCGGGCATCACTTCATCTGATATTATCAGGTCAAACTCCTCTCTTTCCAGGATTGTAAGCGCCTCTTGACCTGAATTCGCACAGATTACATCATAAGACTCTCTTTCAAGAGACTTTTCCAATAAGGTTAGGGTGACTGATTCATCGTCGATGATTAAGACTTTATTTCTCATAATTTACCTCCCTGATTAATTTTCTTAAATTGTTTCCTTTATGTTTCAGGTTGATATGAATATTTTGTTAGGCTTAACATTTTCGTTTTATGGAGGTTAGGTTCAGTCGGGTTTCAGTATAAATTGTGTTTGCGAATCAAAATCTGTGAGTCTTTTGATGAGTCTGGTATAAATCTATAATACTAAAAATATTGGTGTGTCAAGTGCTGTGGTTATTCGGCGGGTTTGTTGTTTTTGGACCATGTATTCTTTGCCATGTCAAGAATGAAGAACTGACCCCTATGTTTTCTTTATTTTTTTGATTTTAAACTGGATTACAAAGTTATATTAATTATTTTTTGCCGTATAAGTATGTCTATGTTAATAATGAAAAAATTCATTTAACTATCAGTTAACATTTTTGACCTCATCACTATTAAAAAGGTATTCAAAATGGGAGGGCTTTTACTGGAAGGTGGCTCAGAGTTTCAGGGGCAGATGGATGAACCTGACCGTCAGGCTATTGCCCTTACAGGCAAGAAAGAAGCGGAGATCTGTATTATACCAACCGCTGCAGCACCGGACAACAATCATATAAACGCAGGGGAAAATGGCGTTCGCTGGTTTCAGTCCCTTGGTGTAAAAAATATCAGAAGTCTTCCTATAATTGATACCGCATCAGCAAACGATACAACTCTGGCAGAAATCCTGATAAATACAGATTTGATTTATTTCCTTGGCGGATATCCCGATTATCTGGAAGAAAGTTTGCGGGAAACTCTCTGCTGGTCAGCAATTCTTGAAGCATATAAAAGGGGTGCGGTACTGGCAGGCAGCAGTGCAGGAGCCATGGTCATGTGTGAATGGTTTTTCAATCCTGAAAGCAAAGAACTTCAGCCCGGCCTGGGAGTAATTCCAAATATGATTGTCATTCCACACCACGAGAACATTGGCAAACAATGGAGTGGAATCATCCAAAATCAATTGCCTGATATTACTATTGTCGGAATTGACGAACAGACCGGAATGCTTCGGAAGCATGAAGATGATAACTGGAATGTCTACGGAAAAGGATCTATAACCGTTTATCAGAGAAATAATATTATAGAATATACTACCGAGAGTTCCTCATTTAGTTTACAATAGCTGGATGGATATAACCGACTAACAAAATAAGTATTGATTTTATTAGACAATACTACTTAATATTAACTTAAGTAATCCAATAATAAAGAGAACATTTTGCAATGATTTCTAAGGATTTGCCATGACCGCAGGAAAAGGCCGGATAGTTTTAATGGGTTCGGGTGAGCTGACATCTACCATGGTGGGTGTCCATAAGCAGATGCTTTCATTAAAGGAAGGTTCGCCGAAAGCAGTATTTCTAGATACTCCTGCAGGATTTCAACTTAATGCAGATGAGATATCTAAAAAAGCTGTGGAGTATTTTCTCCATAACATCCGTCACCCAATGTCCATAGTGTCTTTTAAATCCGCTGAAACCTCAACAGAGTTTGAGGTTGAAACCGCTTATCGCCAGCTGAAAGAAGCTGATTATTTTTTAATCGGGCCCGGCAGTCCCACCTACACAGTTTTAAATCTTCAACATACAAACATTCCCGATATCATTATAAAAGGTGTTGAATCCGGAGCATGCCTGACTGCTGCCAGCGCAGCAGCATTAACAGTCGGCAGTCATACCCTTCCTGTTTATGAAATTTATAAGGTAGGCCAAAGTCTTCACTGGATTGACGGGCTTGATATCCTGTCTCATTTTGGTTTTAACATGGTGGTAATTCCCCACTGGAACAACGCCGAGGGCGGCACGCATGATACGAGGTTCTGCTATATGGGCGGCTCACGTTTTGAAAAACTCAAGGCATTGCTGCCAAAAGACACAATATTTGTCGGTCTTGATGAGCACACCGCCTGTATTATGGATCTGGAAACACAAACTGCGGAAATCAGGGGGTTGGGAAATATCACCATCCAACAAGGAAGCAGGGAATTATCTTTCGGGAAGGGAGAAACAATTCCTTTACAAGTATTCAAAGAAGGAATCAAGCAGTCTCCGAAGAAATCAAATACCCAAACCAAATTTAATGATGTGAAAAATATTGAAAAGAAAGAAAATTCTTTTTGGGAAAACATACATCAGCTTGAAGAAGTATTTCGGAAGGGACTGGAAGAAAACGATTCTAAAAAGATGACCAGTGCATTGCTTGATTTAGATAGTACGCTATGGAAAGCCGAAAGTACTATGGAAAGCGCGGAAAACATATCTCAGGTCCGGGAAATACTGCGTGAACTGATTGTAGTTTTAGGGGTTGAAATGGACAACAGACCCGGTAGTTTTGAATCAGTAATGAATCCATTGGTTTCCCGTCTGCTTGATTTACGTGAGGATTACAGAAAAGAAAAAAGATGGGCAGATTCTGACCAAATAAGAGATATACTGTATCAATGCAATGTCATTGTTGAAGATACAAAAGACGGACAAAAATGGCGAGTGATCAATAAGCAATAAGAGTTGCTTGAAAAGGTAGTAAAACATTTATAATATAATCGTGCTGAATACACTGCTAAAAGCCCCGACAGTCAGTACGGTTTTTATCCAGGTCAAATAAAATCATATGTGCCCCAACAAGAAATTGGAACAAATACACATATCTTCTATCTCAATGGTAGAGCTTGAAAATATCTATAATGACACCGGACAAAAGCTGAACTGGGATTGTCTGTTTGTTCTTCCATTCTGGTTGAAAAACTGGTGGCAGGTATTTGGAGCCGGTAAAAAACTGGCGATTTTAGCTGTAAGGTCAGACACATCATCAATTATTTGTCTGGCTCCTTTCATGATAGAGGAAAATACTGCAAAATTTATAGGCAGTGAATCTGTCTGTGATTATCAGGATATTATTATTGCTGACAAATTTCCTGATGACCTTTTTTTACTTCTCCTTGAACACTTAAAAAAAATGGGTGTTAGCCGCATCGAGCTTGGAGCCCTGCATCCTGATTCAAAAGCATTGACAGGGTTTTCACAAGCAGCAAAGAAGTCCGGTTATCATTCTTCTTACGACGAAGCAGAAAAATTTTATAAACTGGATCTGCCGAAAACATGGGAAGAGTATCTTAATGTCTTAGACGGAAAACAGCGCCATGAGATTCGCCGGAAAATAAGAAGACTCAATGAAACCGGGCAAATTGACTACCAGATAGTCAATAACAAGGAAGCAGTAAAAGATGCTTTTGATGAATTTCTTTCATTATTTCAGACCAGCAGAAAAGATAAGGCTGAATTTTTAACTGACCGGATGAATTCTTTTTTTACATCCCTTGCAAAGACAATGGCAGAACATGACATGCTGCAGCTCGGGTTTTTGCGTGTTGATGGCAGGGTAGCAGCAGCAACTTTATGTTTTGAATATGGAAATACCGTTTTCTTATACAATAACGGGTATAACCCGGAATTTCGAAATCTGAGCGCCGGCCTTCTCGGTAAAATTTTCAGTATTAAACATAATATCGAAAAAAAAATAGCATGTTATAATTTTTTAAAAGGGGATGAAGCATACAAAAAAAGACTGGGGGGTCAGCCTTTACCGTTGTATCGCCTTACCATTGAATTGAAATATACGGGTTTTAAATGACCAACAACATTAAACACGAAAAATCAATCGATTCAAATGATGTCCTCAAAATTGCAATGCTCAGTATTCACTCAAGCCCTGTAGGTGAACTGGGGACCAGCGATACCGGCGGCATGAGTGTTTATATCAGGGAACTGGCCGAAGAGCTTGGTAAGACAGGAGTTTCAACAGATATTTTCACCCTGTGTCAGAATCGTCAATCTTCTTCTATTACTTCTCTTTATAAAAATGTTCGTCTGATCTATCTGAATATTAAAACCGACCAACCAATCATCAAAGAGACCCTCTTTGATTATCTACCATCGGTGTTTGATGCCTTCAATGAGACTGTGACAAAAGACCAGACCGATTATGATAAGGCCGGGTATGATCTTATTCACAGCCATTACTGGCTTTCCGGAGTGCTCGGAAATCAAATAAAGCAAAAATACGACCTGCCTCATATAATAACCTTTCATACAACAGGCGCAGTTAAAAACCGGTTCTGTACACAGGAATTGGAGCCGGATTTTCGTATTGAAAAGGAAAAAGGGCTGACCGCCGCCTGTGACAGAATCGTAGCATCCACGCAGAATGAAGCGCATGATTTGATATCACTTTACAATGCAGAATCTGAAAAGATCAGTGTTGTTCCGGCAGGTGTCAACCTGGAACTTTTTAAACCTTTAGATAAGACCGCTGCATGCCGGGAAATAGACTTTAATGATGATGCGAAGCTGCTTTTGTATGTTGGCCGTCATGTCCCGGTAAAAGGGCTGGACCGCTTATTGAAAACCATTTCCGAAATCAGAAATAAAATCAGTTTACGACTACTGGTAATCGGTGGTGATGATGAAAATGAAAAACTGAAGTCTACGATCAAAGACTTAAATATTCAAAAGGAAGTGGATTTGTCAGGACGGAAGGACCAGAAGTTTTTACCGGCATACTACAGTGCCGCGGATATGCTGGTTGTACCGTCATACCATGAAAGTTTTTGTCTCGCAGGTCTTGAATCGCTTGCATGCGGAACACCGGTTGTCAGCACTCCGGTGGGCATTATGCCGACGATTATAAATAATAAAAACGGCTGTATCCTGACTGAAAATAATGATAGTGCAATGGCTGAAGCTATTTTGCGGGTCGCAAATAACCATGACCGGGGTAACTACAGCCCAGCACAGATTCGGAACTCTGTAAAAGACTATTCATGGGCAAACACGGCAGAATTGATGCTGGGAGAATATCATAGGGTTATAAGTAATTTTGATAACAAAAAAGGCGAAGGGAAATAACTTTGGAAAACAAGACTGATTATATGATAATTTCCGCTCATCCGGATGACGCAGAATTCGGAGTTGCCGGATCGGTTGCAAAATGGACGTCAGACGGCAAAAAGGTAGCTTATATTGTTTGTACCAGCGGTGACAAGGGGAGCAGTGATCCTGATATGAATCCCCAGGAACTGGCAATAATCCGTGAGGAAGAGCAGAAACAGGCAGCTAAGCTTCTGGGGGTCGGTATAGTCGAGTTTTTAAGATATCCGGACCAGGAGCTCGAAGACACACCCGATTTCCGGAAACATATTGTACGAATGATTAGAATATACAAGCCGGAGATCATTATTACTATGGACCCCTATCGAAAATACATCTGGCACAGGGACCATCGCATTACCGGCCAGACAACACTTGACTCGATATATCCTTATGCCCGGGATCATATGGCATACCCGGATTTAATTGATGAAGGTATAATGCCGCACAAGTCAAAAGAAATCTGGTTCTGGGGGACGGAAGATATTAACCATACTCTTGATATTACCAAAACCATGGATACCAAACTGGCAGCTTTGTTTTGCCATAAAAGCCAGATGGAGTCTATGGGAACTGAAAACATTGAAAAGTGGGTGAAAAATAAATGTCAGGAGATAGCAGAAGGTACCGGTTTTACTTACGCGGAAGGGTTTCATCGTGTGAAAATTCCGCTATAGCTCCTACCATAAAGGGCTATTTATAAAAGGCGGTGCTGCATATGATACTTTCGGAATTTCTTCCATATCAGTTGTTTGATAAGTCAGTGTGGTGATAGATCCTGTTGCCGGATAATTCTTAACGACACCAATTTTATTTAAATTTAATTTGTTTTCAGCGGTAACAGGGATATTGTTTGCCAGGAAAATGGCAAACAGGACAACATCTCCATGGGTAACAGCTGCAACATGCCGCCTAAAATGATTTTTCCGTATACGATAGATAAATTTTTGCACCCGCCGAATCACATCTTCAGGCTGTTCATATTTCTGATCCTTTCCGGCATAAACATCCAATGCATATCGGGCAAGCATTTCGTTCGGCTTACCCTGAAACATGGAAAAAACTTCAGTAATCAAAGAGGATATTTTTAATTTAAAACCGGGATGGAGTCTAAGGATTTCATTTGCTGTCTGACGGGCACGGAGCAAGGGACTGCTGTAAACACAATCGATAGGGCTGCCTTTTAGAACCTCAGATACCAGCAAGGCTTCTTTCTGACCGTTTATATCAAGTTTAAACCCCGGAAGCCGCCCGTAAAAGATATCATCAGGATTATCTACATTACCGTGACGGATAAAAGATATGCGGGTAATAGATTTATTAATTATACAAATCCTTTGATATAAACTTTTCGATCATGGAAAACGCAGTATCATCTGTATATTGAGCAGGTGGTCGTTTGCAGTATAAGGCAGATGGCCCCTCTAGGACTCCGCCGATATTCCTGTCTAAAGCCAGCTTGCATAGGCGAATGCAGTCAATTACTGCACCTGCAGAATTCGGAGAATCTTCAACTGATAACCGCAGCTCAAGATCCATGGGTACATTGCCGAAGATGCGGCCTTCCATTCTTATAAAAGCCACCTTTTTGTCATTCAGCCATGGGACATAGTCACTGGGGCCTATATGGATATTCCTATCATCCGGTTTTTCTTTCATGACAGATTTTACAGCTTCGGTTTTGGACAGTTTCTTGGAAGACAACCGGTTTTGATCCTTCATATTTAAAAAATCGGTATTTCCGCCGGTGTTCAACTGATACGTGTTGTCTATTTTCACGCCCCGCTTTGCAAACAAATTGGCAAGAGAGCGGTGGATAATCGTTGCACCCATTTGTGATTTAACATCATCACCAATTATAGGGATTTTTGCTCTTTGAAACTTTTCAGCCCATTCCGGATCACCTGCAATAAACACAGGAATGTTGTTAATCAATGCAACCCCGGCTTCCAATGCGCACTCCGAGTAAAACCGGGTGGCTTTTTCAGATCCCACCGGCAGATAATTCAACAATATTTCAGTTCCGGAATCCTTCAGGATTTTGATGATCTCTTTTTTGTCAGGCTCGGGTTGGTCAGCAGGGACAAACGTATACTCTTCATCAAAATTTTTCATATGATCTGCACAACCATCTAAAACTGCTCCCATAGATACTTTAACTCTTGAAGGCGGTATTTTTTCAGCGAATTTTACTGTACAATTAGGCGGTTGAAAAATAGCTTCATGAACATCTTTTCCAATTTTTCTCCGATCAATATCAAATGCTGATGATACAATAATATCCGAGGGGGTATATCCGTTGATTTCCCAATACAGGAGACCAATAGATTCTTCTTTTGACCTATACCTGTAATATTCAATTCCCTGAAGCAGGGAACTTGCGCAATTACCGATACCTACAATACCAATTTTTATGGGCTCCATATAAATTCCTTTAGCAAAAGGACTGAGATGAGGTGCGACAAATGTTATTTCAAATAAATATAATCGATTTAAATAAAAACCAAAAGACAAGAAGCTCTTTTAGAGAGTAAAACCTTTGAAAAACGCTAATTCTTTTCACTCTTTTTGTAAGTAATATATTTACAAAATTTATAAAAAAACACAAGGGGGGGTGACTATGTTATAATTTTCATATACAAGACATAGCGGTCAATCCCGCTATAGCGAAGTTTACGACATCATCATATTTTAAAGTTATAACACTATGTTATTTACAATCCTTACATCTCCCAAATCACTGGCTTAAACCCTATGAAAATATCGTAAAAAGTATGACGAGGAACTGAATTGGGGACGGGCCATTTTTATCCTGGCCTTAAAAGAGTGATTTTAGCCCCAAAATGGTGTGTTTAAGATGAAATATTGCGTCCAAATATAGATAATAGCTTATAATGTATAACTGTTAGTGCGGCCCGCCCCTAAATACTTCCTAAATACTGTAAGAATGAAGACCTTGCCCTTTGTCACTCAGTAGTAGTCTATGAGTCTTATTAAATTTACTACTCAACTCTTGTTAATATAGATATTCTTTGCCTGCTAGATTGTCCACATCCACCACTGCCAACAAATACTATTTCATTTTCTCTGAGCTTAATTAATCTAGGTATGACAGAATTTTCGGTTAACCTATTAAAATGAGTAAAAACTATAACATCTTCTGTATATATTTTATATATCTGATTTTCCTCTGTATGGCTGCAAAAGCCATCGCCATCTTGGTGCATAAAACTTGGAGGGCCTTCACCTGAACCCATACCAATAGCTGCGAATGATCCTTCTATTAAATCGAAAGTCTCATCATCATAAATTTCTATATGACCCGTTGGAAGGTGAAGGTCTTCTTGATTGAAATTTTGGATATTCCATGTGCCAACTATCACAACAGACAACTTTAAACTGATTTCCTCTAATGCATCCTGAACATTATCTGACTCAATCTGAGAGTCAAGATTATCTTCAATAATAACATTTGAAGCCAATATTTGTGTGTTAGTATCTACTACTTCAGATTCTGCGAAAGCAGTTTTTATTATATTAAAATTGAAAAAATTAGACAATTTAAAAAAAACAGACTTGTTAGATGATTTTGCAACTGCAATGTTATCTGTATCTGAGCTGAAAATTATATTACTGGCTAAATACTTTGTATTTAGGGAAGGTGTATTATTAACTACCGGTGCAGCGCTATCGCCACCACCACCGCCGCAACCATTCAAGTTCAATATCAGAAGAAATCCAATCAGTAGAACAAGAAAATTTTTCAACATACAACCTCCTACGTTATTTATAGTTTGAATTTTATTTTGAATCAAAATCTGTGAGTCTTTGGTGAGTCTTGGCAAGTTTATATTATGAAAAATATCGGTGTGTCAAGTCTTACACTCACTCCTGCTGGATTGGGTGGATTGGGGACGGGCCACCAGAAACACTTAAAATAACATCTAATCAGTTAAATACACCCATTAAAAACAAGCTTAAACCGATCATTTTGGCCCCAAAATGCTATGTTTAAACAATTTGAACAGTACAACATTTATACCCTCATATATCCCATATAATCTTATTAATTATATCCTTAATTGAAGGGACCCCGTATTTCGCTTGCGATTCACGAAGCAGGAATGAATCTGGGTTACCGGCCCCTAAAATACTACGTCCTCTTGCCAGATATCCCAGCTTTTTCTTTACTGTTTTTAGAAAATAATTATTCCCAACACCTATACTTTCTTTCCATTTGTTGTCACGAACCAGGTTTCTATTCTTTAGCTCTTCTTCGACCCATTTGTGATGAGATTCCTTCAGTACTTCATAATTATCAAATTGCAGGAATTTCATAAGGATAGCAAAGTCTATAATACTATACCTTATTGAATTTGGAATTACATTTTTTTCTCCGTTGTCGAAAACAAGAAGATGGATATGGTTTGAAGTAATGATATAATTTAAAACACTCAAACCATAACGTTTCTTTGTTTGAAACAACCAGTCTATCCATCGCTGACGGTCTTTCACAAGCTTTAGTAGGAAGTCCCTTTTATGGCATCTATGGGTGATATGCCAGACATAGCCTAGTATGAAATGCCTTTTGGCACGTGCCATTTTTATCCTGATCTTAAAAGAGTGTTTTTAGCCCCAAAATGGTGTGTTTAAGATGAAATGTTGCATCTAAATATAGATAATAGCTTATAATGTCAGCCTATTAGTGTGGCCCGCCCCTAAATACTCAGCGCCTACAGCTGGTGTGGCAATTGCAGAGGTTGTCAAAGTAACTATTGTGGAAATAGCATTAATTGTAAAACTCTGCCCTGTTGTAAGCAAACCCCAAGGATCCACCCAATTAACCGGATCACTTAGGATATATCTGTTACTCTTCTTTCCTATTACTTTTAAACAGGATATAAATTGTCTCAAAATACCTGTAAGCAGCAATGGAAAGAACGAATATTATTATCCCCTTTTTAATCCCTGGAGTAAGAAAAGATATATATGAGAATATCAATACTCCAGGGAGAGCAGATGATATTATAAAAAATTCTGATCTTGCCTTTTCATATCTATTGGCGGTGTAATAATCGGGATGGATAAATCCTTTTTGCATTAAATAAGGAAGAATAAACATTATCACAGAAAAGTTAATAATAGCTATACGAATCAGAAAATTGAACAAATGTATTTGATCATTAGAAAGTCCTTCTCCTGTGGCATTCGGTAGAAAAAAAACCCCTATTAAGCCTATAATTCCAATAGTACAAAAAAATAATTTTCTCATAGAATTACTCACATGGGCTATTAATGAGTGTATCAGATCTATATAGAATCGCACCTAGTCCTAAGCCAGCAAAAAAACTCCCGGCACTTGCTCCAGGCCTTATAACACTGGCTGCTTTGCCTAAATTCCCTATTAACCCGCCTAAATACCCTCCTAATGCTCCACTTGCAACACTATTAACAATATCAGCAAAATCTCCACCTAAAGCTATACTTGATAAGCCCCCAACAAGTGCACCTGCAACTGCACCTGCGGCAGGTGTTCCAATCGCAGAGGCAGCTATTGAAGCGATAGAGCTTGCCATTGTTATACCAGCATTTTGTCTATCAGTTAGTTTTAATCCCAAAGGATCAATCAAATTAACCGGATCATTTAGGACATAACCATAAAGGTCAGAATCCCCACCAGCAAAGCCAATTGGATCTTTGGCTGTCCATCTTCCAATTTCAGGATCATAATCTCTTGCACCGAATCTTACCAGCCTGGTATCCTGATCGTACAAACCACCTGCAAAGCCGAATGGTATTTCAAAAGTTTCATCAGAATCATTAAGAATATATCCGAATGTATCATACTCTATTGTTTTTATAACAATTCCTGCTGAATCTATAACTGCTTTCAATGTACCGACCTGATCATAGATACAATAATATAAAATACCACCTTTTACCATGGAAATCGGCGTTCTACTGTCAGTGTATTCAAAACGCATCATAAGATTGTCTGATCCGTCATAAATCGCAAGGAGTGTTGTAGCCCCGTACCAAAGATATTTTTCGGTAATTGTCCCGTTAACTTTTTTGGCAATTCTTCTTCCAAGAGGATCATGGACATACCCTATCACAGTATTATCAGGAAGGGTAACTTCTTGAAGCTCTCCGCGTGATGAATAGCTGTATGATGTTGTTTCTGTACCTTTAACTTTTGTAGTAAGGTAGCCATCTTCATTATAGGTATAAGATGTATCATCAGTATTAAGAAGACGATCCTCCTCGTCATAAGAAAGGTATTCAGATGAAATTCCCCTAAGGTCGTTAGTTCTATACGTACAGGTTCCATAAGGAACATTTGAATAATCATAAGTCTCAACAATAACATTGTTTTTGGCTGCAGTCTCAAGTCTGCCATTGTCATCGTAAGTATAATTATAAGTGTCGGTCATTCCAGCTATTGTTTCAGTTTTTTCCAAAATTCGACCCGCAAGATCACGACTTATAACATCCCACGAACCAACACTTACACTATTCACAAGATAGTTTTCACCATCTGCTTTTCCATAATTGTTAAATGAACGCTCAAGAGAAAAATCTCCTTTGCTAACTTTATCCGGCAAGCCGTTATCAGGTTTTCTGCTGATAGTATAGTTACCGACACCGGTTATAAGTCCGTCGTTATCATAGTTATAAGTCTCTGTTGTTCCGGC
>JABHLN010000100.1 GCA_018693105.1 Desulfobacterales bacterium
TCTGATCAACCGCTATAACGCAGTAGGTGGAGACTTTTTACGAAGCCATCAAGATTATTTTTACTACGGAGTATAATATGGTTATCGGAACAGGAATAATAATTCTCAGAATCCATGATTGCCGATCCTTGAAAGGCAAACGAAAAGTAGTTAAATCGATTATTAATAGAATGAGAAATTCATTTAACGTTTCAGTTGCCGAAGTTGGGGCTAATGAAATATATCAAAGGGCGGAAATTGGATTTTCTCTTGTCGGAAATGACAGACAGGTCATTAATTCAAAAATTGATAAGATTTTTAATATGGTTGAAAAAATCGGCCTTGCAGAAGTTATCGATACTGATATGGAGATTATTAATATATAATATGAATAAACAATGAAAAGAATAGTATACCTTGTAAAACATAAAACACTACATTAGGCAATAAGGAGGTATTATGAATTCACAGGAATGGAATCCTGGGAAACTTCTTGAGACATCAAGTTCATTCTGGATGGGTTGCACACTACAGGCAGGTGTAAAACTCGATATATTTACTATTATCGACGACAGGCAGATTGACTGTGAAGAAATAGCATTAAATATTGAAGGTAATGTGAGAGGTGTAACAACATTACTAAATGCACTTGTTGCAATGGAACTTCTCAAAAAAGAAGGAAATAAATATTCAAATACTGAAACAGGAAAAAATTTTCTCTCTAAAAATTCTTCAATGTATATGGGTTATATAATTATACATCAAAACCATCTGGTACAGTCATGGGGGCAGCTTGATATAGCTGTAAAAACAGGAAACCCTGTAAGAACTATGGCGAGTGTTGCAAGCGATGAGGAAAGAGAAAATTTTCTCATGGGGATGTTTAATATGGCTATGGGTCTGGCACCTCAGATTGTCAAAGAAATTGACCTCTCAGAAAAGCTCAGTTTTATTGATATTGGAGGGGGGCCGGGAACATATGCAATTCATTTTTGCCAGCAAAACCCTCAAATGAAGGCAATTGTTTATGATCTTCCAACTACAAAGCCGTTTGCTTTAAAGACAATAGAAAGATTCGGACTTTCAGACAGGATCGATTTTATGGCCGGCAATTATGTCGAGTCAGATATTAAAGGTACTTATGATGTCGCATGGTTATCACATGTTCTCCATGGTGAAGGTCCTGATGATTGTCAGAAAATTATTAAAAAAACTGTTTCTACAATAGAAAAAGGCGGAGTAATTCTGATTCATGATTTTATCCTTAACAATTCAATGGACAGCCCGTTATTCCCTGCATTATTCTCACTTAATATGCTTGCGGGAACTCCATCCGGAAGAGCCTATTCGGAAGAACAGCTAATGAATATGCTTGAGTCTGAAGGTGTAAAAGATATTAAACGATTACCACTCGATCTGCCAAATGATTCAGGGGTTATAATGGGAACTATTTTGTAAAAATAAATCAAAGTACTGGACATTCTGCAAAGGTCTCATTTTATGTCATTCATATTGATTCGTTCTTGACAGTTTTCATCCAAATAAGTAGTTTGATTCTAATTTTTTAGTAGAAACTTGATGATCTTGTAAAAAGCATAACCCATTGTTAATTAATATTGCTGAATTTACGACAACATCAAAAACACTTAATGACAGATATCTTAATGGAGCATTAGCTATGAGTGAAAGTTTTCTTCAGGGAAATATAGCCGAAAGGGTTGGAGGTAATCAGTTCGGCAAGGATGATACAATATATAAGTTTGAAAAGATAAAAAGAGCTAAACGAGCTGCAATGGATTCAAATCCTGGTGAATTGCTTATAGACATGGGTGTTGGCGAACCTGATGAGCCCGCATTTCCTATTGTAGTAGAAAGCCTTATAAGTGAAGCCGGAAAATCTTCAAACAGATTCTATACTGATAATGGGATTATGAGTTTCAGATTATCTGCACAGAAATACATGAAAAAAACATATGGTGTAGATCTTGAACCCGAAACACAGATCAACCATGCTGTTGGCAGTAAGTCAGCACTTTCACTTATTCCGTCATGTTTTATCAACCCCGGTGACATTTCAATTATGACAATACCCGGTTATCCTGTTATGGGAACCTGGACGAAGTACCTCGGTGGAGAAGTTGTAAATCTTCCGCTTCTCAAAGAAAACGGTTTTTTTCCTGATCTTGAAACCCTTACTAAAGATCAGCGTAAACGTGCGAAATTGTTATATCTGAATTATCCTAATAACCCTACAGGCGTAGCAGCAACAATTGAACAATATAAAACCGCAATAGATTTTTGCCTTGATAACAATATTCTTATTGTATCCGATGCTCCTTATGCACCGCTGAATTTTGTGGGCAAACCTTTGAGTATACTTTCAATTCCGGGGGGTATGGATTGTGCTGTAGAGCTTCACAGCATGAGCAAGGGGTTTAATATGACAGGATGGCGTCTTGCATGGATATGCGGAAATGAACTTGCGGTTAATGTTTTTGCAAATGTAAAGGATAATGCTGACAGCGGACAGTTTGCAGCAATACAGATCGCCGCTGCAAAAGCACTTGATCATGCAGACGAAATAACTCCGAAAATATGTGAAAAATATAATCGACGCCTTACTGCCCTTGCTGAAACTCTCTCAGAGATCGGGTTTGATGCAAAACGTCCTGATGGAACATTTTTTATGTATGTGCCGATTCCTAAGGGCACAAAAGACGGTATAGTGTTTGAAAATGGAGAGGCGTTCAGCCAGTGGATGATTACCGAGAAGATGATAAGTACAGTTCCATGGGATGATGCCGGTCATTATGTTCGTTTCAGTGCTACTTTTTCAGCAACCGACATTGAAGAGGAAAAGAAAATACTTTCTCTTATTAAAGAACGTTTAAGTACAGTTGGTTTTATTTTCTAAAAAAGAAATATTCTTGTATTTAACATCGTCAATAATTAAAGAATTCCGGTTCATTCCTTAATTTCAGTTACCATTGTAACTATCAACTATACATTAATAGTACTTTATTTAAATATAAGAATCTTTGTGTTTGTTTTAGTACATATCGCTTAATTACCGATGGATTAAATCCAATATAATTCAATAAAACAACATTTTATTTTATATGACAAAAAAAGACTGCTGATGTTAAATCAACAAAGATTTCATTCACGAATCATTGTTGACACATCAGTCAAGTTGTTGTTATTCAAAACATGTTGATAAGATTTCTACTTAGCCATCGGTTATACTTTTTACGTAGCCATCAAAGATTAAAAAATCATTCGGGGATATAACATGGTAAATAGGATCAAAACACTTCCCGAAATTGCATTATTAATTTTGTGTTTGTTTATTCTTATGCATTGTTTATCAACTCCACTTTACTCTCAGGATGTGATCTGTATGACAATGGAAGAATCAATATCAATGGCTCTGACAGAAAACAACCAGATACGTTCTATGGAGTTTGAAAAGGAAAAAGCGGATTGGAATAAAAAACGGGCATGGTCAGTATTATTTCCTTCAATCAATATGTATACCCGTTATTCAAATATTGACAACAAAACATTTATGGAACGCAGTTATAATCCATTTTCATCACTTGGTTTACAGATGCCTCAATCTGTTTTCAGAGAATCATATTATTCATCAATAAATATTCACACTCCGTTATTTGAAGGAGCTCTTTTAAACGGACTTGCAATAGCAGATGCAAATATTGAAATGGCATCACAGGCTGATAAGGCTGCGAGGGAAGAAATTATATTCCAGGTAATCCGGAGTTATCTGAATATTATTAAAGCAAATGATATCCTTAAACTCCAAAGAGATTATCTTGAACTTTCGCAAATGAACTATGAAAGGGCAGAGCGTCTTCAAAGGGCTGACAGATATTCCAAAACCGAAGCTCTCAGATGGAAGGTTGATTATCAATTACAGAAAAGTATTGTTGCCAGCAGTGAATCGGTTTTACGAAACAGCAAGGCAACACTTACAAGGTTTCTCGGTACAGGTTTAAAAAAACCTTTTGAAATAAAAAAAAACATACCGACTATTCTTACAGAAAAAAGTGAAGAGATCGCAAATAAGACAGATGATGAAATACTTGAAATGATAAACCTGAGCAATGAAGAGCTGATAAAAATAAACAGCTCACTTTCATCAATAAAAGCCGGTGAAGAAATAAGCAGGCTCATGTACAAAAACACTTTTTCTTCATACATGCCCTCTGTATCTCTTGATTATTCCTATGCATGGAAGGAAAACAACACTATCGATCTTGATGATAACAGGTCTCAAACGCTTATGGTAACCTGTAATATTCCTATATTTAAAAGTTTTCAAAACTATACTGTCAGTAAAACAGCCTATTATGATTATAGAAAAACAAAGGAACTATTTTCCGATCAGCTTCAGAATATAAGATATGTTCTGACAAATATTACAAACAATATAATCAATCTTAAAAATCAGAGAGAACTTTCAAAAGTTAATGTGGAGTTCAATGAAAAAAACTATAATATCGTTGCCCGAAGAAAAGAACAGGGCCTTGTTTCAAATATTAACTTTATTGATGCAAAGCTTAACCTTCAAAATGCAAAACTTAATCATATCAGCACATATTATGATTTAATCTCTTCAATGATAGAGCTTTATTACCACCTTGGAAAACTTGATACGGTTTATGTGAAGATATTAAACTTGAAGTGATGAAATATTAAAGAATTTAGAGGTATTAAATGAATTATAAAGTTATTATATCATTCTCCCTGTTTTCAATCTTAGTTATGTTTTTTGTTGTTTCATGCGGTCAGGAAAAGAGTATGGAGACAATAATGAATAATGATAACCCTGAAAACAAGATAGAAGGGAAACCGGTAAAAGGTGAAAATCCGAAAGTGGACCGGGGAATACCGGTAGAAGCTCTTGTTATTAAACCCAGGAAGGTTGAGCAGAAAGTTCCTTTTACCGGTATGGTAAAACCGCTTCATTCAGTTGACATTGCCGCCGAAGTATCAGGCAAGATTATAAAGATAAATAAAAAACTTGGAGACAAAGTAACGATAAAGGATATTCTGGCTGTAATTGACGATAAAATCCCTTTGGGGCAATACAAGCAGGCAAAAGCACGGGTACTTTCTGCTGACAACAATTTGAAGATTGCAAAGCTGAATCTTAAAAGCGACAAGGAACTGCTCGAAAACGGAGATATATCAAGACTTGCATATGAGAATTCATCTCTGGCTGTTAAAAATGCAGAAGCAAACCGTCTTTCAGCCCTTGCAAATTCGAGCCTTCTGGAAAAAAGATACAATGACACGCGAATCATGTCACCCATAGACGGATTGATTTCAAGAAAATATGTGGACATCGGTTCAATGCTTATGACCAATATGCCTGTATACAGGGTTGTAGATATTACAGAAGTAAAGATTGAAATCGGCCTGACACAGAATATGATAAATAGGATTCAAGTGAACAGCCCTGCGAATGTTATAGTTTCAGCGTTAAAGAATCAGATTTTTGAAGGAAACGTCAGTTTTATATCCCCTGAGGCAGATCCAAAAACAGGTACTTTTGCAACTGAAGTATATGTCAAAAATACTGTGGATAAACTTATTCGTGCAGGAATGACAGCAAAAGTTGAAATTATTCTTACTGACAACCATACGCATATAGTGGTTCCCGATTATTCTGTTGTAAAGAAAAACGGACAGAATTTCATATATAAAATCACAGGCAATATTGCACGATTGACTGAAATATCAATTTCAAATGTCTTTGGATCTCAAGTAGCTATTGATAAGGGTCTTTTTGAAGGGGATAAGATAGTTGTTGTCGGGATGAAAAGATTAGGGAAGGAAACTAAAGTAAGCGTTGAAACTATTAAATAGACGCTATCTCAAATAAAGTCGTTTGTCCCAATCTCGTTCGCCTTTATCTTGAACCAAAATCTGTTTTTTGAGAAAGCTTATAGTCTTCATATATTATAGATGATTTAAACACATAAAACCTTAGTGATAACACATGTCTATTGCAAAATTTTCAGTAAAGAACAACGTACTCGTCAATCTTCTCATGTATGCTCTTTTTATTTTTGGATTTATATCTCTTATTCAGATGCCCCGTGAACTGAATCCGAATATCAATTTCAATATGGTTCTTATTATTGTACCATACCCCGGTGCTGCACCGGGCGAAGTTGAAAACCTTATTGTTGATCCCATCGAAGATGAAATCCAGGATGTGGATAATATTAAGGAGGTCATGTCAGACTCTAATGAGGGGTTTGGTTTTGTAATGGTCAGGTTTAAGGATATGTCTCAAAGTGAATTCAGGGAAAGATTAACCGATATAAAAACAGAAGTTGATAAGATTGAATTTCCTGATGAAGCAGAAGATCCGGAAATAAGAGACTTTAAATCGGGTGATTTTCTATCTGTCATTTCAATAAATATGTCGTATACAATACCGGAGGATAACGCACAGAAGATAGCAGATGATCTTGAAGAAGATGTTAACGATATTATCGGTACTGAAAAGGTTCAGGTCTCAGGCCTTGCGGAAAGAATTATATCAATAGATGTTGACCCGGTTAAACTAAATGAACTCCGGGTTACCTTTGATGAAATCATAATGGCATTAAAATCAAAGAATCTGAACATGCCCGGCGGGAATCTCACATATGAAAAAACCGAATATATTATAAGAGCGATAGGTGAGTATGTTTCAGCCAAAGAGATAGAAGAAACAATTGTTAGATCATCAGGTAATGGTGAATTTATTAAAATAAAGGATGTGGCAAATATACTTGATACACGGGAGGAGATGTCTATCATCTCAAGGCTGAATGGAAATAATTCAATAAACTTTTTCATTTCAAAAACGGCTGATGCCAACTCTATAGATGTTATCAATGAAATTAAAGGGCTTATTGAAGAATACAGAAAAAAAGTGCCTGACGGAATTGAATTTACTTTGACCAATGATAATTCGGTGTATATTAATCGAACTATTAATGTACTTCGCAACAACGCTTTGCTTGGCATGATTTTAATTTTTATTGTTCTAACGTTTTTTCTTGGACTATGGAACTCATTTCTTGCCTCCCTTGGAATTCCTATTTCATTTTTTATTACCTTTATAATTATGCATTACTTTGATCTCAGTCTGAGTAACCCTTCCTTATTTGCTCTGGTAATGGTTCTTGGAATAGTTGTGGATGATGCGATTATTGTTATTGAAAATTGTCACAGATATCGATTGATGGGATATAACTCAATAGATTCTGCAATCTACGGAACAAGTGAGGTTGTTAATCCCATAATATCATCCATTGCAACCAATATTGCGGCATTTCTCCCGTTAATGCTTTTACCCGGTTTTTTGGGTAAATTTTTAAGCATTGTTCCCATAGTGTTTTCAATTGCGCTTGTAGCCTCCATGTTCGAGGCTTTTATTCTTCTTCCCTCACATTATTCACATTGGACAGTGAAATCAAAAACTACTGAAAAGGGAGAAAAAAAGTTTTTTAAATACTTAAGGAAAATATATACCCGGGTTCTGATAAAATCTTTACGGAAAAGATATATCATTCTTGTAACCATGCTTGTTGTTTTAGGACTTTCAGTTTCAGTGATTCCGTTAATTGGTGTAGAAATGTTCGGTGATGAAGATTTTGATCAAATGAAAGTTATGGTAAGATTTCCCGAGGGTACCAGTATTGAAGAAAACGACCGTATAATGAAAAAAATAGAAGCAGAAGCCTTAAAGCTTGATAATAATGCTGTCCAGGATGTTATTGTAAACATTGGCCTGCTGCAAGTCCCTGGAGAGTGGGATGTAAGGAAAAATGTTTCCCAGATAATTTTTCAGCTTGTTCCGCATGAAAGACGAAATATCAGTACTGAAGAACTGGTCAACAGGATGAGAAAAAAAGTTTCACATATTAGCGGACCAATCTCTTTAGAGGTTGAAGAACTGACAAACAGTATGCCTGTAGGAAAGCCGGTATCTGTTAAAGTACAGGGAAAGTACCTTGATGATATTAAAAAAGCGTCACTTGCCTTACAGGATTCCCTTAAACACATAAAAGGGGTTTATGATATAAGTGATGATTTCCCTCCGGGTAAAAAAGAAATAAGAATTATTGTTGATGAAGAAAAGGCTGCTCTATACGGTTT
>JABHLN010000101.1 GCA_018693105.1 Desulfobacterales bacterium
ATATCCTTTTAGATGGATTCTGGGTGATTTTTTTCAATGCATCAAAGAATATAAATAAAGATGATCAGCTTTTTATAAGTTACGGTGAGGGTTACTGGAGTGAAGGGTATAGGGAAATGTTAAACACTAATGGTGATGGCGTCGTAAAAAAGTCTCCATCTACTGCGTTATAGCTTTTGATCAGAAGTTCGACATACTGCATGTATGCCTTCACTACTGATCAAAAGCTGTGCCTTGTATATGAAGATTTTTACTTAGCCATCGGTTATACTTTTTACGAGTTCATCAATGGTGTATGCTTAAATAAATGAGTAATACGGATAAATCGTTTATACTCTTTGTAAAGCTTTTAATAAAAACGCCCAGACCCTTGAAATAAATAAGGGATTCAAAATAAACTGAACCCCTTATTATATTAAAAATATGTATACTAAATTAGTCGTTCTCTTTTTCTTTATTTACTTCATCAAGAATTTTCTGTGTTTCATGTGCTGGAACTTCATCATAGTGTGAAAATTCCATAGTAAATATTCCACGTCCGCCTGTCATTGATCTCAAATCAGGAGCATAAGAAAGGAATTCAGACATTGGTACATTCGCATTAATTATTTGGTATTTGCCCTCATTATCCATTCCCAGGACTCGTCCTCTTCTACTGTTAAGGTCTCCCATTATATCACCCATGAAATCATCGGGAGTCTTAATGGCAACCTTCATAATAGGTTCCAAAAGAACCGGGTTTGCATCAGCAGCAGCTTTTTTGAATGCAAGTGATCCGGCAATTTTAAATGCCATCTCCGATGAATCAACTGAATGGAAAGATCCGTCATTAAGAGTAACTTTAAAATCTATACATGGAAATCCGGCAAGGATGCCTTTTACACAAGCTTCATTAATACCTTTTTCTACAGCCGGTATATATTGTCTGGGAATTACACCCCCGACAATACCATCAACAAATTCGAAGCCTTTACCTCTTGGCATCGGCTCCATATCAATCCAGCAGTCACCGAATTGTCCGTGACCACCTGATTGTTTCTTATGTTTTCCCTGAGCACGGGTCTTTTTCTTGATGGTTTCTTTATAAGGTATTTTAGGCCTATTGAGATTGACTTCGACATTAAATTTTCTTCTAAGTTTTTCAATAGTAACTTCTATATGTACCTGGCCAAGTCCTGACAAAAGTATCTCTTTCGTTTCAGCATTTCTATCAAGAGTAAGAGCAGGATCTTCTTCGAGAAGTTTTGACAGGGATGAAAAAAGCTTATCTTCGTCAGCCTGTGATTTTGGCTGAAGTGAAAAAGTAATAAGAGTCTGAAGGGGTTCTGCACAGTCAAATTTCAATTTATTTTTTTCATCACATATTGTATTGCCCGTAACAGTTTCTTTAAGCTTAGCAACTGCAACAATTGATCCCGGAACAGCTTCACCTATATTCTTTTGTTCCTTGCCTTCAATTATCATTAATTGACTGAAACGTTCTTTGACGTCTTTGTTTATATTATAAAATGTACCGTCAGAACCTAATGTGCCTGATACAACACGAAAAATTGAAAGTCTCCCTGCATAAGGATCAGCAATGGTTTTGAAAACAAAAGCTGAAAATGGCGCATTTGGATCAGGGTTAACTTCGATTTCGTTTTCTCCTGAAGCATCGGTTACTTTCCATAAACCTCTTTCTATTGGAGAAGGCATACAGGTGGCTATAAAATCAAGTAAGAGATCAACTCCGATATTATTTGTAGCAGATCCGCATAGTACGGGAACAAATATGCGGTTTAATATTCCTTGTTTTAAAGCTACTTGAAGTTCATCGTCAGTCAGTTCTTCACCTTCAAGATATTTTTCTATCAGTGAATCATCAGCTTCAGCTATGTTTTCAATCAAAGTTTCTCTTTCGATTTCAACAGTATCCTGCATATCGGAGGGGATATCTGTTTTTGTTGCTTTTCCGTCTTGATCATAGGTGTATGCCTTCATACTGATCAGGTCAACGATTCCGTTGAATTCTGCTTCTGTTCCAATTGGTAGATGGAGTATTATTGGTTTAGGAGATTCGAAACAATTGGTTGCATCCTCAAAAGTACGTGAAAAATCAGCACGTTCTCTATCAAGTTTATTTATAAATATAAGAGTCGGCATATGTAGAACATCAGCAAACTCCCACGCCTGCTCAGTCTGAACTTTTACACCGTCAACAGCGTCTACAAGAACAACAGCTCCATCAGCTGCCTGCATACAGCTTTTTGTGTCTGAAAAGAAGTTCTGATCACCGGGTGTATCTATAAGGCTGACCGTGTGTTTTTTATGTCCAAATTGAAAAAACCCACTGCTGATACTTGCAGTTCTCTTGATCTCTTCAGGTTCGAAGTCCATAGTTGTGTTTCCTTCTTCAACCCTGCCAAGCCTTTTTATTATTCCTGCATTAAAAAGCATAGCTTCAACAAGGGAAGTTTTACCGGCACCACCATGGCCAACTATTGCGATGTTTCTTAATTTTTCGACCTTTTCAATCATTTAGTTTTTCGCTCCTCTCTGCTATCATTATCCAAAATACCAACTGAATTTATAATTACAAAATCATTATTGTTATATAGTCTCTAATAAAAAATCAATATAAAATTATTGATTTTTTATTAGATTGTTAATTACTCTTGATAGACTCGTAAAAAATATAAATAATGGACAGGTAGCATAGCCGTTACGGTTATGAATTCAGTATAGTGAACATATGATCAAAAATTCTGGATGGGCACTACATAGGGATTTACGATGCGATTGACGATATTAAAACAATAAACTCTTTATTCCCTTTAGGGCCTAATATGGGGGAGGGGATAGCCTGACTGCATAATAAGCCGTTCTTTTGAAAAAATATTGAGAGATCATTAATAACTTTATCATGTAAGACAGGTTCTCTTACGACACCACCTTTACCAACCTTACCTTTTCCAACTTCGAATTGCGGTTTTATAAGTGCAAGTATCGAGGCCTCTTTTTTCATAAACTTTATTACAGATGGCACAACTATTTTAAGAGAAATAAATGAAACATCAATTGTAACAAGATCAACACTAACGGGGAGGGTATCTTCAGGCATATGTCTTATATTAGTTCTTTCCAGTGGTACAACTCTCGGATCCTGCCTTAGTTTCCAGGCAAGCTGACCGTAGCCCACATCAACAGCATATATGCATTCGGCACCATGCTGAATCAGGCAGTCAGTAAAACCACCGGTAGAAGCACCTACATCCATACAAACAAAGCCGTTTACATCAATATTAAAAAAATTTATGGCTTTTTCAAGTTTCAGTCCACCCCTGCTTACATAAGGGATATCCCCATCTTTTATTTTAATTTCAGATTCAATTCGGATTTGGGTGCCGGGTTTGTCTACAGGAATATTATCAACAAGGACCTTCCCGGCCATTATCATTGCACGTGCACGTTGGCGGCTTTCAGTAAGATTTCTTTCTACAACAAGAATATCTAGTCGTTTTTTTAATGTTCCTGACATGTGTCCATAATTTTTCTTGCTTCATCAACAATAGACTGTGCGTCTATGCCATATTTTGACCTTAAAAGATCCTGAGGGCCATGTTCAACAAAACTATCAGGTATACCTATTCTTTTAATCATACAACCTGTGATACCTTCATCATTTAACATTTCAATTATGGCACTTCCAAATCCGCCATCAAGAACATGTTCTTCGATAGTAATAATCCTCGGAATTTTTTTTGCAAGTTCAGTTACTAGATCAGAATCAATAGGTTTGACAAATCGACAATTTACAATCGTAGCTTCTATGCCGTCTTTCTTCAAAATATTAGATGCTTCAAGAGCATCATATACAGGACGGCCAACGGCAAGTATCAATATGTCCTTTCCTTCGGCCAACAATTCACCTTTACCAATAGGAACAGGCTTAACAATTTCATCTATTTCAACACCTGTTCCTTTTCCGCGCGGATACCTCACAGCAATCGGTCCATTGTGATCCATTGATGCAGCAAGCATACTTCTCAACTCATTCTCGTCTTTGGGAGCCATTACAACCATATTGGGAAGACTTCTAAGATATGAATAATCAAATAATCCGTGATGTGTCGGTCCATCTTCACCTACAATTCCCCCACGGTCGAGTGCAAATACAACTGGAAGTGATTCAATACAGACATCATGCATTATCTGGTCAAAAGCACGTTGAAGAAATGTTGAGTATATGGCAACTACCGGTTTGAAACCTTCCGATGCCATTCCTGCTGCAAAGGTAACACTATGTTGTTCTGCGATACCAACATCAAAAAATCTGTCCGGATACAACTCAGCAAATAAAGATAATCCTGTTCCTTCAGGCATTGCTGCTGTAACAGCAATCAGACGATTGTCTTTTTCAGCAGTTTCTACCATAAAATCGCCGAATACCTGGGTGTATGTCGGAATTAAACCCTTCTTGGATAAACTGTTTCCGGTTTTAACTTCAAATGAACCGACTCCATGAAAATATACGGGGTTTTTTTCAGCAGGCTCATATCCTTTCCCTTTTGTTGTTGTGACATGCAATAGTACCGGGTCATCAATATTTTTTATGTTCTCTAAAATATCAATAAGATGATTAAGCCTGTGACCGTTTATAGGTCCGAAATAATCAAAGTTGAAAGCTTCAAACAACATTCCGGGTGTAATGAAGGTTTTAAAAGATTCTTCAGAACGTTTTGCGAGTTGGTAGAAATCTTCACCTACCTTGGGAAGTGATTTCAGAAAAACACCAAATTCCTTTCTTAGGTCCTGAAGATATTTTACTGAAAATGTACGGCTTAAAAAAGAGGATAGGGCGCCAACATTCTGTGAAATGGACATGTCATTATCGTTTAGTATCACAAGAAGATTTTTATCTATATCACCTGCCTGGTTGAGCCCTTCATAGGCAATTCCAGCTGTTAATGAACCATCACCGATAACGGAAATCACCTTTGATTTATCATTCTTAAGCCTTTTGGCACATGCTATACCAAGGCTAGCAGATATTGAAGTGCTGCTGTGACCGGTTGTAAAAGCATCGAAAATACTTTCGCTGCTTTTTGTAAAACCAGAAAGTCCTCCATGTTTGCGAAGCGTATTAAAACTATCTCTGCGACCGGTTAAAAGTTTATGTGCATACGACTGATGGCCTACATCCCATATTACTTTGTCATCAGGAACATTAAAAACGTAATGGATGGCAATCGTAAGTTCAACAACACCAAGGCTTGATGCAAGGTGCCCACCATTTTCAGATACAACTTTTACTATTACCTCACGTATTTCTTCAGCAAGTTTCGGCAGTTCTGATTTTGAAAGCTTTTTTAGATCTACCGGTGAATTTATTTTTTCAAGAAGGCTCAATATATGTATATCTCCTTGTAATTATTTATCTCTTTCAATTATATATCGTGCTATTAAACGCAATGGTTCAGCTTTATTATCAAAAGTATCAATAGCTTTCAATGCTGAATATACAAGATCTTCTGCAATTTTTTTTGATTTCTCAAGTCCAATAACAGAAGGGTAGGTGGATTTATTTCGGTTAATATCAGAACCAACAGCCTTACCCATAACTTCCGGGTCACCGTCAACGTTAAGGATGTCATCTGCAACCTGAAATGCAAGACCGATTTTTCCAGCATAAATCCTCAGTGATTCAACCTGTTCATTTGTCCCCCCTCCTATGATTGCACCTGAATATATGGAGGCTTCAATAAGAGCACCGGTTTTTAAATAATGCATTTTTCCCAATTCTTCTATTGAAAGAACTTTTCCTTCCGATGATATATCAAGCATTTGCCCTTCTATCATTCCTTTATATCCGGCGGCATCAGCTATTATACCGGAAATTTTAAGCATATTTTTATAATCGTTATTTTTTATTTCTGATGATGAGAGTATTTTAAAAGCAAGCGTAAGCAATGCATCTCCAGCAAGAATTGCTGTAGATTCGTCAAAGTTAATATGGGAGGTAGGTTTTCCCCTTCTCATATTATCATTGTCCATGGAAGGCAGGTCGTCATGTATTAAAGAATAGGTATGTATCATTTCAAGGGCACATGCGACAGGTAAAATAATATCAGATTTTTCTCCAACGGCTTCTGCAGCACTCATACATAATATTGGCCTTAATCTCTTGCCGCCAGCCATAAGGGAATATTTCATTGCCGAGACAATTGGTGTAGACTCTGATGAAGAATTAAGAATTCTTTCTATATACTCATTAATGATTTTTCTTTTTGATAAAAGATATGAATTCAGATCAAACATTTGAGACCTATGAATAAAGTTTTATTTCATTATAATAGTCGTTCATCTTTTAATGGACTTATTAAAAAACGATGATAATATTAAGATGAATTTTCAAATGTTTCCGTTAAAAAGGGCTTTTCTGACAAATTACCTTCCTGATCTTTGGTAAGAATAGAAATTTTTCTTTCGGTTTCATCAAGCTTTGTAGAACAGTATTTTGAAAGTTTTATTCCTTCTTCGAATTTTTTTAATGCCTTCTCAAGAGGCATATCTGCGGATTCAAGATCTTCAATAATTTCTTCTAGTTGTTTCAATGACTGTTCAAATGTTTTTTTTGCCATTTTTATTTTTCCCTTCCACACGACAAAGAATTTTGCCTTTTGCAACAAGGACTTCAAGTTTATTATTTATGTCAACTGATTCGGGGTCCTTTACAACTTTATAATCAGGAACGGTTCTTGTGATACTATAACCCCTTTCAAGAATACCTGTTGGACTCAGAGCAAAAAGCTTTCCTGTTAATTCTCGTATTATAGAATGTTTATTCAATATGTTATGTTTTATGATCCCTACCAGTTTATCCGTGGCATTATTGATTTTTTCTCTGTTTTTATTTACTGTTTTTAATGTATTATTTGAATAAAGTCTATCGGTTCGCCATAATAGATTTTCTTTCTTTTGTTTTATTATATTGAAAAATAACATTTCAAGTCTGGATGTTAAATCGTCGAGTTTTAACCTGAAGCCATCAATTTTCTTCTTTGGATCGATAAGTTTACTTGAAAGATCTTTTAAATATATTCGCTGTTTTTCCAGGTAGTTGTCAAATAATGAATTGATATAGATTAATGTACTTGAACATTGAATTTTCAAGTCATCTTTAACAGGTAGAACAAGTTCAGCAGCTGCAGAAGGTGTAGGGGCCCTTAGATCTGCAACAAAATCTGATATTGTATAGTCTGTTTCATGACCTACAGAAGAAATAACCGGAATCTTTGATGAAAAGACAGCTCTTGCCACCTTCTCTGAATTAAAAGGGGAGAGGTCCTCAAATGATCCGCCACCCCTTGCAATAATTATAACCTCAGAATCGTTCCTTGTATTTATTAACTCAAGAGCAGACACGATATCATTAACAGAACCCGGTCCTTGTACACTTACAGGTATAATTTGAATATGTACATTAGGGTAACGTCTTGTAATTATATTAATAATATCATGAACAACGGCACCGGTCGGTGATGTTATCAAGCTGATTTTGTTTGGTATATAGGGGATCGTTTTTTTATATTGATTATCAAAAAGACCTTCTGAAGCTAATTTTGTTTTAAGTTGTTCAAATGCGATCTGTAATGAACCTATACCTTTTGGTTCAAGATGTTCGATTATTAACTGATAAGATCCTCGTGGTTCATAAACACTTATACGTCCAAGGCAGGTAACTTTCATGCCGTTTTCAGGGATAAAAGTCAATTTCCTGTTCTGACCTTTAAACATGACAGAGCTTATCCTGGATTTATCATCTTTTAAATTAAAATAATAGTGGCCAGATGCTGGAAGAGTAAAATTTGATATTTCACCATTAATCCAAACTATTGGAAAGGATTCTTCAAGTATATCTTTAATTTTAAATGTTAATTCGGAAACAGTATATATCCGACTTTTTATATGTCCGTTAGTATAATCCAACAAAGTTTTCCTGTTAACAGAGTAAATTAATTAACTTCTGGTCATTAAGAATCTATCACAAGAATCTAGCATAGATGATTAGCTCGTTCAATCCTTATTTATATATAATATATGCTATATAAATTAATGTTTATATAAAAA
>JABHLN010000102.1 GCA_018693105.1 Desulfobacterales bacterium
TGTATGTCCTCACGCCCGTCCAAAAAATATGCCTTGTATATGAAGATTTTAACTTAGCCATTTTAGTGAAATAAATAATTTCTTTTAATGGCTTCATAAAAAGATAAAAGATAAGAGAAAGCTCAAAGTGATTAGTACTCTTGAAGCCGTATTTTTATTTGCATTTTTCTTTTGCATTCAGCTTTGAGCTTTCAGCTCACACATGATTTCTGTGTGTTTGTTACTTATTTTGCTTTCAGCTGTTTTTTTATCTATATTCTCTCTGCTCTATGCACTTACGCTCTTTGCTTTGAGCTTTCAGCTTTGAGCTCTAAATAGTCTGTGTGAGTCTGTGTGGGTCTGTGGCTAAAATTTTTCTTTTTTTTGGTTTTAATAAGGTAGATTAATTTTTTGAGAAAAACAGTTTTTATATTATACCTGTTTGTACTTGTTTTCAGCCCGATTTTTTTTGGTGCTGTTCATACATATGCATATTCTGTAATGACTTTTAGTGTGCTCACAGCTTCATTATTACTTTTAATAAACAGCATAAAGAAAGATGAGAATAATGATATCTGGTGCTTAGAGATAATAAAAACACCTTTTAACATCACATTTATTCTCATTTTAATATTTTTATTTTTTCAAATAATTCCTCTTCCTTCCTTTATTATTAAATTATTCTCCCATGAGACATATGAGGTTCTTCAAAAATCTGTTCCGGCATCATCAATTGCCGGTATAGAAACCGGGGTGAACGGTTTATTTAAAGGCTGGCACTCTCTTGCAGTTTATTATTACCCTGTGCGTATGTCTATTATCCGTTTTACCGTATACGGACTTTTTTTTCTGGGGTTAATCAATGTTTTAAATACCCGTAAAAGAATCGAGATAATAATCATCACAATTCTTATTACAGGCTGCCTTGAATCTGTTTATGGGCTTACCCAGGCGTATACAGAATCTGGAAATATATTATGGTTCAGCAAATCTATACTTGGTAGCCAGAGGGATGTAACAGGAACATATATTAATAGAAATCATTTTGCCGGTTTTATGGAAATGGGAATTATACTCGCCGTATGCTATGCATCTTCTATTTCCATAAGAAAAAGAAGAAAAAAAAATAATGAAGTAAGATCATTCAGGAAAAAAGCACTTGATTATTTGGCCGGAGAAAAAAAGTATAATAAACGTTTCCTTGTTATTTTTTCCGCAATAATTATGGGTATAGGCCTGATATTTTCAGCATCACGGGGAGGAATAATATCAGCAGTCACATCGTTTGTTTTTATGGGATGGATGTTTGGTTTAAAAAAGAGACAGACCGGGAAAAGAAAAATCCTGTTATTCATTTTTCTTGTTATTTCAGTATATGCGGTAAATATTGGCATGGATTATGTTATTGAAAGATTTGATTACTTCAATAAATCATTTGAAGGAAGGTATATATATGCAGAAAAAACCATGGAAATATTTGAAGATTATTCTTTAACAGGGATTGGCCTCGGTAATTTTTCATATGTATTTCCAAAATATCAGTCCTCTAAAGATAAAGGCAAGTTTCTCAGGCATGCCCACAATGACTGGGCCCAGCTTATGGCTGAAGCAGGTATAATCGGGTTTTTAATCATTATTGGAAGCTTTATCCTGTTTTTTTACACAATATTCAATATCTGGAAAAAAAGGAAAGGCTCTTTTAGTGTAAGCCTTGGTATTGCACCTTTTGCTGCCGTGATCGCAATCGGCATACACTCATATTCCGACTTTAATCTTCATATGCCTGCAAATTTTTTATTGCTTGTTGCCATAACAGCCATCGGCTGGAGTGCATTACACTTAAATGGTCATGGTAAAAACGGTAAAACCGAATATAATACTCATGTTATTCCTTTAAATTATAAAGGGTTTGCGATTTTTGCTGTTATTTTCGGCTTTATAATATTAAACGGCAACTGGGCTTTACGTCATTTTATGGCAGAAATTAATTGTAATACAGCTCACAATTCGACCTTAAACAGGGATAAAAACCCGCCTTTAAATGAAATACAAAAAGCCATTGAATGGGATAGTGTAAATGCAGCTTACTGGAATAAACTCGCAATCAAACTTTTAAAATTATCATCATCTGAAAACGATCAGGATGATGGCCATGGTGATAGCCAGGATGATTATAAGGGGAAAGACAATAAAATTGATGAGATTCAAAAATCAAATAATGTTATTGAAGCACTGGAAAATGCAATTGCACTTAATCCCTTCAAAACTGTTTACCACATAAGGCTTGGCTGGGCATATGTTGAAAAATGGAGGACAGCTGAGTCTATAGATAGATGGGTAAAAGCATCGGATGCTTCATTTTTAAGAGCAGAATATTTTATGGGTGTGAGTTCTGCAGAATTGCACTATTATATGGGTAATTACTGGCTATTAAGATCCAAAATGGTTCGGAACGATACCTATGACTGGCATTTATACTGGAGTAAAGCTGTAAAATATTTCAGGAATGCACAATATATTAACCGAAATATCAAGCTTGCAGAAAAAATTGAAAGAGATATACTTAACTATTATGATGATAAGGAAAAGGTAGAAGAAGCTGTCCTGGACAAAAATCGCATTATCATGGAAAAGAAGCGAAAAAGAAGATAATATTATTTTTTGTTTGCATTCATGATGATATTTGTTTATATTGATCCTTGTTAAAATTGTCTGACCAAATGATTTTGCAACTCTTAAATATAGAAATAATCAATAAAAAAGAAACAAACACTCGGAGGGTAGAAAATTGAAGTTTAAATATTTGATGTATTTAGTTGTGTTTTTTGTTTCAATGGCTTTTTCACAGGCATATGCATCTGTTGGTAAAATAACATCTGTAGAAGGTGATGTCATAATTATCACAAAAGACGGCTTGAACGCTGTTACAAGGGTAGGTGTTAAGCTGAACAATGGCGACCGTATACAGACAAAAGATGGAAAAGCAGAGGTTACTTTTAACGACGGTGCTGTATTGAAAGTACATCCTTTTGCTACTTCAATGATACAGGAGCATAAGGAAACCCTCGGATTCTGGATTTTCAAAACGAAAAAATCTGTTCGTCGAATCACTGTATTTGTAGGAAAACTATGGTTTAAATCAGGAACATCTAGTAGAAAAAATTACCTTCAGACACCTACTTCTGTGTGTGCTTTGAGGGGGACCGAAGATTTTCTGGGATTTGATAATATTTCATCCTATCTGGATCTGGCTGTAGGTTCTGCCGACATAAAAGGAAATGTAAAGCAGGGTGTATTCGGCGAAATAGGTGAGGCTGCTGCTAAAAATAATAATATATTTAAAAGGAATGCAGAAGCTCAAGCCAAACTGGCTGAAGCTGAAAGCCTTCCTGATACAACTCCTGAACAAAAGAAAGCTAAAGCACTGGCTATAAAAGAAGCAGAGGTTGTTGTTGTTAAAGCAGCTGTTGATTCCTTCTACACTCTCCAGCAGAATGGTAACCTGAGCGAAGATGCAACTGCTGTTGTTACAGCTGCACTGGCTGCAGCTGAGGCTGATTTTAAAGACACTGTAAATGAATTGGAAAAATTAACTAAAACACCTCCGGGTGATGTTAAATTAGATGGTGATGACGACGATGGTGATGACGACGATGGTGATGACGATGATGATGATGACGATGATGACGATGATGACGATGGTGGCCTTGGCGCTGTTATTCCCGAGACATTTGAGGAGGAGGACCCGACTCCTATAAGTCCAGAGCGTTAAATATTAAATTTCTTTAAATAATAAAGGGAACCGTTTTTTGATATAATTATCATTAAACGGTTCCCTTTTTTTATGTCTTTTTGAATTAGATCTACCCAACCCCTGATCTTCTAATTTCTTTGCTCTTCGACTTTAGCTTTGAGCCTTGAGCTTTCAGCTTCTAATTGCTTTGAGCTAAACTTCTAATCCTCTCAACCTCTTATCTTCTGATCTTTCACCTCTTTGCTCGAGACTCTATGCTCTTTGCTCACTGCTTTCACCTTTGAGCCTTCAGCTTTGAGCTTCTACCTGCTTTCAGCTTCTAATTGCTTTGAGCTTCCACCTGCTTTCAGCTTCTAATTGCTTTGAGCTAATCTTCTAATCCTCTCAACCTCTTATCTTCTGATCTTTCACCTCTTAGCTCCCGGCTTTCAGCTTTGAGCCTTGAGCTTTCAGTATCTTCTTACCTTCTTTCTATTAAGTGTCTTTTAACATATTTCGGTTTTCAGCTTTGAATTCTTGACAAGAAATCAAAATTCGATTAATTTAAGTGTGTTGCGGCCATGGACACAGGCTCTTCTGAATCATTACAACTCATCCGTCTGTTTCAATAAATTAGTTTTGTTATATAAAAGGCATATTTATATAAAGGGCATATAATGATAAAAAGGATACTCCCCCCGTTTATTATTTCTATTGCAGCATTTGGAATTATTTATCTTGTTTATACACATACAAATCTTTTTTTAGGAATGGAAAGAAATCTTCTCAGTGGATATTTTAGCATTCGAGAACCTGAAATTAATGAAATTAATCCATATGTTTCCAACAGAGTCAGACTCATAGGTTACGACGAAGATTCAATTGCTGTAATCGGAAAATGGCCCTGGCAAAGATATGTTCACGCCGGATTTCTCGATAAAATCGAAAGATTTTCTCCTGAGACTGTAATGTTTGATCTCATTTTTGCCAAGTCGGAAACTATTCCTGCATATATAACCGAAAAACTTATTCTTGATAAGAAAACAAGACTTGAAGTCGAAGAGACTTTTAAGTCTATGGATAGAGAGTTTGCAGAAAGTCTGTCAAGATATGATAATGTTTACTTAGACCTTCAGCTTATGGAACGGTCCCGTTCGGAATTACCGGAATCATACAAAAAGCGGATATCTTTAAACGAAGAGATTATAAAAAAACACTCTCTGCCGGCGGAAAAGATCAGAAGCCACGTTGTGTTTAACTCTCTGGAACCTGTTATTGATGACTTTATAAAGAACTCTCATCCTGTTGTAATTAACATACATGAAGATGATGACGGTGTTGTCAGAGTCTTTCCTTTGTATTTTACTTATAAAATGAGTGACGGATCTTATCGAAATGTCTTTACTGCTGCACTGTCACTTCTTAAGCGTTTTTACTATATTGAAGAAAATAACAGTATCGAAATAAAATCTAATGCTGTTGTCTTTAAAAACGCTAAATCACCTGTTCTGGATAAAACCACACACCAGCCAATAGTTAAAACCATTGATTTTGAAACTATAATGAATAATATCGGTGATGCCGTACCGCCGGAAAATTACAAATATAATAAAAATCTCTTCAATTTTCTTGTAAACAACGCTTTCTCAAAATTATACAGTGAGGAAAAAATTCCTTACTACCCGCTTCACATCGTTCAGAAAAAAGACAATAGTTTTCAGGTTATTGACAGTTGGGAAGTTTATGAAGCTGCAAAAAAAACATCTGCTAAAAAAATCAATGTTATATTTTATAAAGAAAAAGATGTAGAGATAGAAACAGTATTTGGTAATTATATAAATATAAATTATGCAGGAAAAGAAAAGAAACCATACAGGGATAAAAACACCGGTGAGTATAAACTGAATACCCCAATTCCCACAGAAAGTTATAAGAATGTATATCTATTGGACGATATCCCCGATATTCCCAAAATGGATGAAACCGGAAAGGTCGATGCCGGTTATAACATCAATAAATTAAAAAAATGGTTTGAAGGTTATTGCGAAGAAAAGTCGGAAAAAATATTTCGACAGGCAATATGGGATATGGGGGAGAGGAAAATAAGCCAGGGCAGGTTAAAATTATACATGAACCGATATCCGGTTTCAGGTAAATATTATTTCTATGATAAATTTTTTAAAGACGAAAATACACGGTCCGGTGAACTCAAATCTCTTATTAAGGAATATCCTGTATTCGGTGAAAAAACCGGTCAGCCATCTGAGTACTTTTTAAGTGAAAATCAGATAGTTATTTCACTTATGGAATATTACAGGGAACAGTTTAATAAATATTTTAACAAATTTATTTTTACCGGTGGCTATGCAATGGGTCTTGGTGATGTTAAGCAGACGCCATATGCAAGTAAGTTTGGTATAAATATAATAATCAGTGCGTTTAATACAGCGGCCACCGAAAATATCCTAAAATTATCCATTGATATACCAAAGTTTAACATCATCCTTTTAATGCTTTTATCCCTTATGTGCGGTTCCATTTATGGCGCTACCTCAATAAAAACAAGTAGCATTGTTTTTACGGGATTGCTTGTTATTACTTTCTTTACAGGACTAATCGTGTTTATGAGTAATAATCTTTTTATTCCGATAATCCCAATGTTATTTATTAATATCATTATATTTGTTTCAATTGTTATTTATAAACTCTTAACTGAAGAAAAAGATAAAAAATTCCTGAAAGAGACATTCGGTAATTATCTAGCCCCTGAAATTATAGATGATATGTATAACAGCAAGTCGATGCCGACACTTGGAGGCGAGGCAAAAACTGTTACTGCTTTTTTTACTGATATCGAAGGATTCTCATCATTTTCTGAAATACTTACCGCCCATCAACTTGTTGAATTGCTGAACGAGTATCTCTCAGCGATGACAGATATTCTTATAGAGGGGAATGGAACACTTGATAAATATGAAGGTGATGCAATTATTGCATTCTTCGGGGCACCCCTGGATTTACCTGATCAGACATACAGGGCATGCAGGGTTGCTTTAAGGATGCAGGAAAAACTGGCGGAGCTGAGGGAAAAGTGGGGAAATGAAAAACTTGAGTCAAATGAATCAGACAGGAATATAAAAGGACTTCCTACTGAAAAATGGGAAGCAGGGTACAGGTGGCCAAAAATTGTGCATAATATTAAAATGCGTATAGGAATTAACACCGGTGAGATTGTTGTGGGAAATATGGGAAGCTCCATGCGTATGAACTACACTATGATGGGTGATCCTGTTAATCTTGCAGCTCGTCTTGAGGAAGCCGGGAAACAATTTGGAGTATACACTTTTGTGAGTGAATATACACTTGATCATGAATATATCAGCAAAGATGGCGTTAAGAATAAAACAGGAGATGCATTTACCTCCAGATTTATAGACCACATAGCTGTTGTGGGGCGCTCAGAGCCATTAAAGGTTTATGAGCTATGGAGTAGGGCAGGTGAAGCATCTGAGTCGGAAAACAGCCTTTTAAAGCTATTTGATGAAGGTATGCAGCATTATCACAATATGGAATGGGATAAGGCTGCTTTACGATTTTCCGAATCTTTACGATTTGAGAGGGTGCCCGACGGTAAAACTACACCATCTGAAGTGTTTTTAAAACGTTGCGAAATCTATAAGGAAAATCCCCCTGTTAAACCCGGAGAGAAATGGGATAAGGTTTTCAGGCTGGTAAAGAAGTAAAGTAGGGACAGCTCAAAGAGCTGTGCTCAAAGCTCAAAGCTCAAAGGTGAAAGCGAAGGGCGTAGAGACCAAAAGAAAAATTAGCCACAGACACACACAGACTCACACTGACTGTTGCCTTACGGCAATTAAGAGATAGAAGTTTAGAAGCTCAAAGCTCAAGGCTCAAAGCTGAAAGCTTTAAAAGATAGAAGATAAGAAAATGAGAAGATGAGAAGCTCAAAGCTCAAAGCTGAAGGCTGAAAGCTGAAAGCTTTAAAAGATAGAAGATAAGAGGTTAAGAAGGTGAGAAGATGAGAAGATTAAAATAGCTCAAAGCTGAAAGCTCAAGGCTAAAAGCTGAAAGCAGGTAGAGCTCAAAGCTCAAGGCTGAAAGCTGAAAGCTTTAAAAGATAGAAGATTAGAAGTTAAGAAGGTGAGAAGATTAGAAAAAGCTTAAAACCTTAAAAGATAGAAAATGAGAAGTTTAGAAGCTCAAAGCCTTAAAAGATAGAAGATTAGAAAATGAGAAGTTTAGAAGATTAGAAAATAAAAAATATTGGCCACAGACACACACAGACATACACAGACAAAAAAAATTATAGTTATGCCTTCTGCAGTAAAAGATAGAAAATGAGAAGTTTAGAAGCTCAAAGCTCAAGGCTCAAAG
>JABHLN010000103.1 GCA_018693105.1 Desulfobacterales bacterium
CATTCTATGGAGGGACTTACTTTCCCGCAAGAGACGGGGACAGGGGTTCTGTATTAGGGTTTTTGACAATATTGGAAAGAATCAATGATGCATATCATACAAAACAAACAGATATTATAAATTCAAGTCAGCAGATAGTTGAAGCAATCAACCATATTTTATCATCAACCGAAAGCGGCAATAATCCTGATTACAAGATAATTCAAAAGGCTGTTTCATTTTATAAAAAGATTTATGATCCTGTTTACGGCGGATTAAAAAGTGCTCCGAAATTTCCCAGCAGCCTTCCCCTTCGTTTTCTTTTACGTTATTATCGCCGTACTGATGATAAACAGGTCCTTGACATGATTGTAAATACATTAGAAAAAATGGCCTATGGAGGAATTTATGATCATATCGGAGGAGGGTTTCATCGTTATTCAACTGATGAAAAATGGCTTGTACCTCACTTTGAAAAGATGCTTTATGATAATGCACTCCTTTCCGTTGCATATATAGAAGGGTTCCAGGCAACAGGTGTAGAAGATTTTAAACGTATAGCCACTCAAATACTTGATTATATTTTAAAGGACATGACATCACTTGACGGCGCTTTTTATTCGGCCACAGATGCGGATAGTCTTAAACCATCCGGTCACTGGGAAGAAGGCTATTACTTTACATGGACTCATGAAGAGATTGAAAAAACAGTTGGTAAAGAATATGCCGGGATTATCAAAAAATATTACAACATGGGCCCTGCCCCGAATTTTGAAGGTAGATATATTTTAAACACCCCTGTAAAAGTTTCAGATTTTATTTCAGAAAATAAAGTCACTAATAAGCAATTTGTAAAAATCATCGAAGAATCACGAGAACTTCTTTACAATAAGAGGAATAAAAGGCCCCTTCCTCTTCGCGATGAAAAAATTCTATCCGCATGGAACGGCCTTATGATTTCAGCTTTTGCAAAAGCGGGTTTTGTATTTAATGAACCTGAATATACAAAAATTGCGGTTAATGCTGCAGACTTCATTCTTGAGAAACTTTTTATAAACGACAGGCTTTATAGAAGTTATAATGACAAAAAGGCACGGCATAATGCTTATCTTAGTGATTATGCATTCCTGGTTTCTTCTTTCCTGGATTTATATGAATCTACTTTTGACCCGGTGTGGCTTAAAAATGCCATCAAATTTGATAAAATTCTTGAAGAGAAATATGAAGATAAGAAAAATGGTGGTTTTTATTTGACAAGTACTGATCATGAGGCTCTTATTGCAAGAGAAAAGCCTAACCATGACGGAGCCGTTCCATCAGGAAACTCCGTTGCAGCTTTAAATCTTCTTCGTTTATACGAGTTTACATTAAATGAAGAATTTCGAAAACGTTCAACTATGGTATTAAAAGCGTTTCTTGGGGAAAATTCATCTAATCATTCAGCTCTTTCAGAAATGCTTCTCGCTCTTGATTATTATCTTGACAGTCCAAGGGAAGTTATTATTGTGACACCGAAAAACAAAATAGAAGAAGCAAGGCCTTTCCTAAATGAATTTAGAAAAACCTTCATTCCAAACAGGGTGCTAACTGTAGTTGAAGAAGGTGATAAGTTAAAAAGACTTTCAGAGATAATACCTTCATTGAAAAGTAAACAGGTAATAAGAGGTAAAGCAACGGCCTATGTCTGTGAAAAAGGTATTTGTATGTTACCGGCCGGTGATATAAAAACCTTTTCCGATCAAATAAATATAATTAAGAGTTACACCAAATGAACTAATTTGTTAACAACAACCGCATGAAGCATTCTCTTTTCCCTTTATCCAAACCTGGATAATATAAGCAGCTCAGCCAACTCCCGGTGAAACTGAAATTGCTTCAACAGGACAGTTCATGGCACAAGCTCCGCATTCCATACATCCGTCACTGTCAACAATCCCGGCTTTTTTGTCTGCAATTTGAAATACACCATGGGGACATACAAGTTCACACGTCCCGCATCCTATACAGGCCTCGGTATTTAATTTTATTGTGGAAACATCAGGAAGATATCTTAAATCTTTCACGGTTTTGCCCTTTTAAAAAATAATATTCTCAAATTGTTAAAAAATTTGCACCAACCCATGCAATTACAGCTATAATTATTCCTGCCGCCTGAAGGGGAATGGCTTTTTTCATTTCCGCTTCAACACCTGTTGGAGATGTAAAAGGTGTAGCCCCTGTAAAATTCATTGCAAGATAAGAACTCAATATCGTAATTACAAGCACAATGGCAGCCATTTCCAGAAACATAATGCTTTTAAAGTTAAAAAGAACCAGACAGATTCCGGGAATTAAACCTGTTATCGCCCCTTTAACAGAAAATGCTTTCCCTGGAATCCATGGCAATAAAGCGGGTGCAGCTACCGCACCGGCAAAAACGGCGGAAATAACAGCAGAAGCCATCAACAGACCTCTTGTCCATGAATCACTGATGGAAAAAATATCGGACCCGATGCCTGATAATATAAAAACCGTAAGAAGTATCCACATCAATGGTTTTATTGCCATTGAAAACTCAATAGGTATAAGTACAACCCGCTCAAAGAATGAAAATGTTACAAGCCTCATTTCAGATTCCGCTTTTTTACCGGCATCAAGGAACCTTTTTATATCCATGGCACGAATTGGTCCCCATACGACCTTAAACCCGCACCCCTTTTTCACTTTTTTTGCATTTACACCGGTTGCCGAGAGCTGAGGTAAAATAAGTTCTCGGTTATTGACGACTTTTTCCAGTCCGGTCAGTTTTACACGATTAATGACCTCATCTGTTGAAAAGGTCCCCTCACCTGCAGCACACCATACATTTATTCCCCGTGTATCAATTACAAGAACCCATGTATTAATACCGTTAAGTTCCTTCCTCAAAGCATCAAAACTCAGCTTATAATTTGCCGATACCATTACCGGGGAATCCTTATCAGGACTGCCGACACAATAGAGTCCCGGGGTTATACTGTAGCGCATCCGATTGAAACCTGATCTTGCCTTTAGGGTACCGTACTGATCTTCCCTGTCAATTGAAGTCTTAACACGAGGTACTATTCCTGCAGCTGTATCGATAAAATCCTCTACAAAATGCCATAGTTTATAACCAGGCAAATCATATATCCCAGAGCTCTCACCAAGAGAAGAGCCACCACACTCATCACCTGCTGATGGAGCCATAGGTAATAACACCTCATAATTTTCGGAATTGTGTGCACTTGAATCATTTTCGTTCCCGCAACAACTCTCACCTGATTTCATATCTCCCATCTTTCCCTTCTTTATTTTTATTTTGTTATTTCAATACAATAAACACCCGAATCCTGCATGTCAATCAAAAGGGATAAAATATTCTCAAGCTTCCTTCCCGGGTATATTTTTGACAAACCTTCTTAGCTTATGGAATGTATGGTATTTTTAACAATAGGGTTGCGACTTGACTTAAGTCATTGGAATTGATGTATGAAAAATATAATATTTTTGTTATATAACATTATATAAAATTGATAAACTCGTAAAAATTCAACTCTGGATGGCAAAGTAAAAAGTTCAAGATCAAGGCGCCACAAATCCCGAGGAATGAGGTGTACTTATAGTACTCCGCAGTGACTAGGGATGTAGCGCAACGCAGATATTGGACTTTTTACGAAGCCATCAAATTAAAGGCTGAAAAATGAAATGGACAGACGAAGCCGAACAGGCAATTAAAAAAGTACCATTCTTCGTAAGAAAACGGGTAAAAACACGGGTGGAAAATGAAGCTGCAGATAAAGGCAAAAATCTAATCACTATTAGTGAGGTCAAATCAACCCAGAAAAATTTCCTGAACAAAATGAGCTCTGAAATCAAAGGATATCAAATAGATACCTGCTTTGGTCAAAACGGATGCCCAAATAAAGCAAATAGCGGGGATAATCTTTTAAAAAAAATTGAACAATTGTTAAAGAAAGAAGATCTCTTAGGGTTCCTGAAACAAAATGTAAAAGGCGATCTTAAATTTCATCATGAGTTCAGGGTAACCATTGCAGATTGCCCGAATGCATGCTCTCAACCTCAGATAAAAGACATAGGTATAATCGGAGCATCAAAACCTGGAATCACAATAGAAGAATGCACAAAATGTAATTTATGTGTAGTAGAATGTAAAGAAGGAGCAATTAAAATTGATAAAAACAAAAACGCACCTGATATTGATTTTGGCCTTTGTATTCTGTGCGGTCAATGCTCTAAAGTATGCCCTACCGGAACCATAGAAGAGGAAAACAAGGGTTTTAAGATTCTTCTTGGTGGAAAACTTGGTAGGCACCCACGTCTTGCTACGGAACTCACCGGAATTTATTCTGAAGATCACATCCTTGATATTGTAAAAAAATGTCTAAAGTTATATAAAAATAAAAGTACAAATGGAAAACGATTTGCAGAGATTGTAAAGTCTGAGGGCATTGAATCTTTTATCAAAAACGGGAGAAAAGCATGGAGAAAGTAGTATTAATGATATTCGTAGTATTATTTATAGGTTGTGCAACAAGCAAAAACATTTTGCATGAGATAGGAGATACAAGCACAAATATTTTACATAAAATAGGAATAGGTGAAAAGAAAAAAGACATTGAGCAACAACAAGTGGCCGATGTAAAAGAAAATGAAGTCAGCAAAATATCAAATCTTAAAATTGAAGAACCGTATGAAGTAATAACAAAAAACCAGATTTTGATTTTTGAGACAACCCATGGAAATTTTGAAGTTGAATTAAACTATGAAAAAGCACCTATATCAGTCAAAAACTTCATGGCTTATGTAAATGAAGGTTTCTATAACGGCACTATATTTCACAAGGTGATTAACGGATTCATGGTACAGGGTGGAGGCTTTGATATGTATATGAAAAAAAAGCCGACTAAGAGTCCTATAAAAAATGAAGCCGGTAATGGATTGAAAAATTACAAATACACAATTGCAATGGCAAGAACAGATGTGATTGACAGCGCAACATCACAATTTTTTATAAATGTCGCTGACAACTCTTCCTTAGACCATAGTGACAATTCAAATAAGGGTTTCGGTTATGCAGTATTTGGAAAAGTTACTTCCGGTTTTGATACAATTGACAATATCAAAGAAATTGATATTGGAACTTCCGGACCGCATGTAAACGTCCCGGCTGAACCTATTATAATAAATAATATATATAAAAAATAATGATGGTGTCGTAAATTCCGTTATATTGCTACTGCTGCGTTATGGTTTTGTATTCAATTATTAAAGACAGGCTTACCCCTCCCAAGTTGATCATTTTAAGTCATAAAAAAAGGGCGGTGTTTATAACACCGCCCTTTTATATATTCAACGAAACCCACCATTCAAGGAAATCAAAACATATGTTCAATTCTTAATAAGTGGGCTCAGTTATTCCGGTCTATTATTGATGCACTCGTAAAAAGTATAACCGATGGCTAAGTAAAAATCTTCATATACAAGGCATAGTGGTTGAACAGGAGTGAAGGCATACAAGTAGTATGTCGAACTTCTGATCAACCACTATAACGCAGTAGATGGAGACTTTTTACGACGCCATCATTATTAAATTTTCATGCCTATTTGCCTTCCTTCAGCAATAGCTTCGAGAGCACGACGTGGTTTACTGGCATCACCAATCAAATGAACCTCTTCAACTTTATCTTTTATTTTTGATGACAAATCATCAACTGCGCAGGTTCCTAAAGCCAGAATAATATGATTTACATTTTTTATGGTATCTTCATTTTCACCACGGGTTATTGCCACTCCATCATCCGTAATAGCATTTACTTTTGTTGATGCAAGAATCTTCACCTTTTTCGAAACAAGCCTTTCCATGAGACGATGTCTAACTGTAAGAGGCATATCAAGTGCTGCAAGTCTCAGCATTTCAACGATGGTTATAGCTTTCTTGTTCAGCATTAGGTTCTCACCCATTTCTGCCAGATAATCCGCCGTCTCACATCCCACTGAGCCACCTCCGATGATAACTATTTTCAATGGCTTCTGTGTATCAAAAATAACTTTGCCGGAAAGAACATCCCATGCTGTGCAAACATTATCTTTATCAATTCCGGGAATATTTTCAGGTATTAAAGGTTCAGCACCGGATGCCACAACAACAACCTGGGGTTTTATTTCATCTATTAGATCAGGAGTCACTTCCCTGCCTGTTTCAACTTTTACACCGGCCTTTTCAGCCTGCACGGCAAGATATTTAATGGACTGCGTTATCTCCTGCTTTCCCGGAGGTACTGAGGCAATATTTATCTGGCCGCCAATCCTTTCTTCTTTTTCAAAAAGAGTTACTTCATGCCCCCTTAATGCTGCCACTCTTGCAACCTCCAGCCCTGCAGGGCCTGCGCCAACTACCATTACTTTTTTGGGGTTTTCCGCAGTTACTATGTCCATATCTTTTTCAAAGCCGACAGACGGATTCATAAAGCATGTTGTAGGTATCTTTGCAAAAGGGTTACTAAGGCATCCCTGGTTACATCCTATACATGGTGCTATATCTTCAAATTTTCCTGCTTGAGCTTTATTCGGAAGTTCAGGATCAGCTATCAGGGCACGCCCCATGGATACCATATCCGCTTTTCCTGTCTCAAGGACGAATTCTGCAATGTGAGGAGCATTGATACGACCGACACTAATAACAGGTATATCAACGACCTGTTTAATAATAGCAGCACAATCTGCATTAAGTGCAGTAGGCGTTCCCGATGGAGGAACAACGGCCCAAAAAAGTTCAGGTACGGCACCGCCTGATATTTCCAATGCATCCGCACCGGCCTCGGCAATCATAGGAGCAAGATATTGGGTTTCCTGAATTGTTCTTCCGCCGGGTATTCGATCATCACCGGAGATTCTTACAATTACCGGAAAATCACTGCCGGCTTTTGCCTTGATCCCTTTAACAACATCTGCGAGCAGCTTGACTCTTCCAGTAAGAGACCCCCCGTATTCATCGGTCCGTTTATTGTAGTAGGTTGATAAAAAAGAACCAAGAAGAGCATAGTTATGAGCAGCATGAATATGAACAGCATCAACACCTGCTTCCCTGGCTCTTCTCGCAGCCTCGGAAAAATCATTTACTATCTCTTGAATCTCATCAACGCTTAATTCAAGGGGCAAATCCGGCATATTGCGCTGAGGCACCCTTGAAGGGCCGACATTTGGAACTCCACTCAAAGCTTTAGCTCCCCCCGGCCCCGGGTCAACAAGCTGAAGGGCAAACTTTGCTCCATGTTTGTGGATTTCTGCGGCCATATCTCTGAATCCGGGAATAAAACTGTCATCATAAATCCCCAGTGTGTTAGGAACATATTTTCTAGCACCACTCGGGGTTGCAATCTCAACCATTATTAATCCGCATCCGCCTTTTGCCCTGGCTCCATAATAATCAATAATTTTTTGACTCACGTAACCATCGGGTTTACAAAACCCGCTATGCATGGGCGGCATAGCAATCCTATTTTTAACTTCCATACTGCCAATTTTAATTGGTGTAAAAAGATGTGTTGTTTTTTTCATTTCTTACCTCTTTGTTAATTTAGGAACTAAGATTATAGTAATTACACAATATTTTGTTTTTAACTTAGGCCGTATTTTACCAATTGTCAATTCCAAAAACACAGAAACGCATTGACTAAAACCCAGTAGATGGAGACTTTTTACGATGCCATCAAGGTTGATAAACCCGTAAAAAGCTGATTAAAGGCGCTCCGCGCCCCTATGGTAAAAAAACAACTTATTAATTTCATTGGATTTTAAAACGAGTTGTTTATAAGTTTTAGCGATGGCTAAGTAGAAATCTTCATATACTAAGGAATAGCGGTTGATCTGGCGTGAAGGCATACATGTAGTATGTCTAACTTCTGATCAACTGCTATAACGCATTAGATGGAGACTTTTTACGACGCCATCAAGATTGATAAACCCTTAAAAATATAACCGATGGCTAAGTAGAAATCTTCATATACAAGGCATGGCAGTTGATCTGGAGTGAAGGCATACATGTAGTATGTCGAACTTCTGATCAACTGCTATAACACAGTAAATGGAGACTTTTTACGACG
>JABHLN010000104.1 GCA_018693105.1 Desulfobacterales bacterium
TGGGAGGACCCTGACGTTCAAGACTTCTTAGCAGATATAGATAATAATCCAGGACCTTGGTCTGAAGAAGATGATAAAATACATACTATTGGAGGATTAACAATGCCGAAAGAGAATACAAATAAATTAAATTCCGGGAATGCTGAATACCATTATAAAATTGCAGGATATTTAATGGATGCAGTACCTGAAAATGATATTCAAAAGTTCGAATATAATGAACTTGCAATAAAATCTTTATTGAATGCGATAATTATAAACCCTGCATTTGGAGAATGCTGGTATTATCTTGGAAGATTATTGTCATTAAATAAATCGGATACTGAGGAGTATTTTGATAAATGGCTTCCTCTTGCTGACATTTGCTATGAAAATGGAGTAAGAAATTCCCGAAATGATGCAGATATATTATTTAATAGTGCCAGGTACTGGGTCTCGCGTTCACAGATGATGCAAAAAGAGAATGATTTCTTATCAACCTTGAAAACAGGAACAATGTCAATAGAAGAAGGGATGAAAAAAGAAGATGGGATTAAAAAATTTCAGGGCCTGTTTGAGCAGGCAATATTATTAGATAAAGACAGATGGAAAGAAGCCGCAGATTTTGTGTGGAGTTACTATAAAGATGATTCTATTGTTTTAGGGATAGTTCCTGAAGTTAATATTGAAATGAAGAGGCAGGTTATTAAAGCGTTAGCCCTTAAAAAATGATGGCGTCGTCGAAAGTCTCCATCTACTGCGTTATAGCTGTTGATCAGAAGCTAACTAAAAGCTCAAAGCTGAAGGCTCAAAGCTGAAAGCAAAGGGCATAGAGCGTAGAGACCAAAAGAAATATTAGCCACAGACACACAAGAACAAAAGAAAGTTAGGCTGCCCTGCGATGAGGGCGGGAAAAATGTCTGTGTAATTCTGTGTGTGTCTGTGGCTAATTAAAGTTTTGCTTGAGCTTTCAGCACAGATCTTTGATCTGTTCTCACTTTCAGCCCATCAATAATTCTTGTTGAGAATTCATTTCTATTTTATTATATGTAAGATAATAATAATATCATTAGATATGTTTTAATAAGTAGAAAGTGAAATTTATGAATAATTCAAGGTCCGGTATTGAAAAAAGAAGTGAAATTCGTAAAAGAAAAATTACGGGGCACCTCGCAAAGAATTTTGATGATGCAGATAATTGGGATCTGGAATTCTGGCAGAACCAGACGCCGCAATATCGATTGTCAGCACTTGTTGCTATAAGGAATGATATAAAGAAAGTTAATGCAAGCCGTTTAAAATAAAATTGATTATATGGATACTATTGAAGATTTTGAAGATTTTCTTTTTTTGCTGAATAAATTCAAGGTTAGATATTTAATAATAGGGGGTCTGGCGTTCATTTTTCACGCGAAACCGCGTTATACAAAGGATATGGATGTCTGGATAGATCCTGAAATAGGAAACATAAAAAATATTAATCGTGCGTTAGCCGAATTCGGCTCCCCATATTTTATTTCACTTCCTATGCAAAAAGATGAAATCCTTCAATTAGGTGTAGCTCCCGATCGTATTGACATATTTCTTAGATTGTCAGGTGTTGAATTCGCCAATGCATGGGATAATAAAATTGAAAGTGCTTATGGAAGTGTCGATACATACTGGATTGACATTGACAACCTTATCAAGACAAAAAAAGGAATAAATTCACCACGTCATCAGGATGATGTTCAAGTTCTTCTGAAGGTTAAAGATCGTAAGGCCTGAAGGCTCTACGCTTCTTACTTTCAGCTTTGAGCCTTGAGCTTATACCTGCTCTCAGCTCTACGCTCCTTGCTTTCAGCTTTCAGCTGTTTTCTACTAATCTTCTTATCTTCTTAACTTCTTATTTTCTGCATTTTAAGGCTTTGAGCTTCTAAACCTATATCGCATAAATGCCGGCTGGCAACTGGCTGTGAGGACAATAATAAGATTTTTCTTGACATCCTGTTACATATGGTATGTATATATAACTTATATCTAATTATATCATAATTCATTCATATAAAATTTTCCCTTTTCAATTTGATGATTTTTTGGTAGGTTTATAATTTGGATGAAATCTTAATAAGTTCATATTCATAACAATTTTGTTATTTTATAGTAATGGGGTGAAAGTGATGTTTAAAATGTTTCGCAATGTTAGTATTCTTCTATTTTTGTCACTGTTGGTGTTTTGTTTTTCTTCATCCGCTTATGCAGTAAAAATAGGAAAACTAAATATCAAACCTACAATAACCTACAAGGGCAGTTATGATGATAATATTTATAAGGAGGCCACAAATGAGATCTCCGATTATATAAGTGTTTATTCACCCTCTTTAAGTCTGTCATTAGGAAAACCCGAAACCGGTAATTATATTAGTGCTGGTATAGATGCTGATTTTGCAGATTTTTCTGATAAAGATAAAAATAACTATCAGACTTATAAACCCTATTTTGCATTCAGCCTCAGTACACCCGGCGGATTGTACTTTAAAGGTGAAGAAAGATTTATTGATACTGATGACCTTTACGGTACTGAAAATGATTATAATGTCGGAACCCGAACTATTAATGATGCCAGCATTACTATCGGGTTTAAGTTTGCCGACAAGTATACAATAGAATCATCATATAAGAACTCTAAGTACAGGTTTGATGATCTTGCTGATCAGCATCAGGACAATGAAGCAGATACATATTCTATTTCAGTTTTATATCGAGTAGGTGCATACACCTCACTGTTCGGTCAATTTCAATCAGGCAATGAAGAATACGACCGACAGAATGAAGGGGTTACCGGCTGGACACCTGTAACCTCCCAGGATAACGAAAAAACTGATTATTACATTGGTGCACGGTTTGCTCCCGGTGGTAAACTGTCCGGTGAAATTAAGCTTGGTTTTAGTGAAATTGATTTTGATAATATAATGGACCAGTATGGTAATCAATATACAGATGATGAAGCACTTTCTGCAGAAGCCCTGGTGGGATACAAAATGACTCCCAAGACGACATTGAATTTTAATCTTTCAAGAAATTTCAAAACAATGCCGGAGTTCGGGGCGTCAGCTGTGGCTTCTTCTTTTGTAGATACCACTGTAGGTATCGGTATGAAGCAGCAGTTCAGAAAACGGCTTTCCTTAAATCTCGGGTTGGACATGAGATACCAGGACTATGAAGTATTTTCCGGAAACCCTGATAAAGAATTCGATACTTATAAATTTAATGCACGTCTTGATTTTATAGTATTAAGATGGTTGTCAGGCGGACTGGAGTATGTCTACGAGGATAAAGGTGCAAACGCCGGTTATTTCACAAATGAATATGATAATAATATATTTACATTTGATTTGACTGCTGAATTCTAAAAAAATAACTTAATAATATTAATTATAAAAAAGGGGCAAAAATTGCCCCTTTTTTTCGTAATACTTTTTAAGATTTAACCCAAAAAGATAAAAGAATAAAAGATATTAGCCACAGACCCACACTGACTGACACTGACTATTGCCTGCGGCAATTAAGGGATAGAAGTTTAGAAGCTCAAAGCTCAAAGCTGAAAGCCTTAAAAGATAGAAAATAAGAAGTTAAGAAGGTGAGAAGTTTAGTAGAAATCAGCTCAAGGCTCAAAGCTGAAAGCAAAGAGCGTAGAGACTAAAAGAAATATTAGCCACAGACCCACACAGACTCACACGGACAAAAGAAAGTTTAGAAAAAAAGTGTTATCGCAAATCGGAAAAAATGTCTGTGTAATTCTGTGTGGGTCTGTGGCTAATTAAGTGTTTTAGGTTCTTTCTTTTGATTTCAGCTCTTAAATGATTTCTATGTGTGTCTTTGGCTAATATTTATCTTTTTACGGTGCAACTATATTGTACTTGAAAATATTTTAAATAACAGCTAAATTATATAGTTTGTAAGATTTCAAAGTGTTTATTCTATATTTTACAATAAATGATTCCTGAATTTATATAAAAGGACTAAAATGTTTTTATGAAAATAATGCGATTAATTTTAATAATGATTATGTCAGGTCTTCTTGTCGGTGCATGTACTACAGGGGGTGATGTTGTACAAATTAGAACTGTTTCCGATAGCGGTTCCCGTTCTGATAGTGTTTATAGTTCTCTGCCTGAAAGTGAGCGGGTCAGGATTGCCGAGTTAAAAAAAAATATGAAGACCGAGGATTCGGGATTGACAAAAATAATCAAGGGAACCGCCAAATATTCTTTAGGAGAATATTTGGCAAAGTATCCGAATGCGGCCAGAATCTCAGCAAACGATTACAAAGTAGGCGGGCAGGATGTAATTGATATTACTGTTTATGAAGAGCCGGATCTTACAAGAAAAGGTGTGAGAATCAGTGTTAACGGTTATATCTCATTTCCGTTTATTGGAAAACTTGAGGTTCAAGGTTTATCAACTTCAGAAATAGAAGGTTTAATATCAAGGAAACTGGTGGAGGGGAATTATTTACTGGACGCTCATGTAGCAGTTGATATCGTTGATTTTAAGAATAAAAAATTTATTGTTCTTGGTTCGATCAATTCACCCGGCACATATCCGCTTCAGGCTAATGAGAGAGTTCTTGATGCTGTTTCAAGGGCAGGGGGTGTTGATTTCGCCAATAGCGGTAAGCAGGCTATGATTATTCGCTATGAAGAAATTGAGGGAAATAAAGAACGGATCGTTGTTAATCTTGACCTGTCACTGCTTCTCAAAGGCGGAGATCAGATGTCTAATCTGCCGTTACATGACAAGGACCTTTTATATATTCCCAAGGCCGAATATTTTTTTATGATGGGGCAGGTAAAAAACACCGGCTCATATCCTTATCGGGAAATGGAAATCACAATTGTTGAAGCAATCAGTATGGCCGGCGGATTTACTGAAATTGCAGCAAGAAAGAGAACCCGTATTGTTCGTATGGAAAACGGCGTGGAAAAAATAATCGAAGTTAATGTTGACGCAATTACAAAATCCGGGAAAAAAGGTCAGGATGTTAAAATTCTTCCCGGAGATGTAATTATCGTACCGGAAAGTTATTTCTAATGGAAGATATTGTAGAAAAAGAGATTCATATAAGGGATTATATTAATATCCTTTTAAAAAGGAAATGGACTGTAATAACCGTATTTACGGTTATTGCATTAACTGCATTCATAAGAACTATCACCGCGACACCTATTTATAAATCTACATCGCGGATTGTAATTGAAAAGGACAATCCTAATGTCGTTTCAATTCAGGAGGTTATGGCTGTTGATCCTTCTGCGCGTGATTATCTGCAGACAGAAATAAAAATCATTAAAAGCCGTTCTGTTGCAAGGTCAGTTATTGAACGTCTTGATTTAAAAAACAGTGAAGAATTCTTTCCCAAAGTAAATGAAAGTATAACATCGTCCATTAAGCTGTTTTTTAAATCAACATTAAAATCCTGGAAACAGGTGGTTTTTTCCCTTTTTCGTACAGATGAAAATGCAGGGAAAAACGATGACGAAGATTCTGAAATAACCAAAGCCGATACAAGACTTGTTACATCACTTGTAAAAAGAATTGAAGTAACTACTGTTCGGGATACCCGTATAGTTGATATTTCCGTGTTTGCAAAAGATCCGCGTATCGCAACCCGTATCGCAAATGAAGTTGTGAAATCTTATGTAGACCAGAAACTGGAAATAAAGCTTAAAGCTGCTAAAAATGCTGTGAAATGGCTCAGTGACAGGGTTGAAGATGAAAGAAAAAAAGTTGCGGACGCGGAATTCAAGCTTTTAAAATACAAGGACGACCAGGGTATAATATCCGGTTTTTCCGATGAAGCCACACAGATAACTGCCCAGAAGCTTGCACAGCTGGAAGTTCAGGTGCTTGAATCAGAGTCTGCACGTATGGAAGCTGAAACAAGATACCTCCAGGCTGTAAAACTGGAAAATTCACCTGATAGTCTTAACTCCATACCTGATGTTATGAAAGATGAAATTATTAATGAAATAAAAAAAATGGAGGTCAGTTTATATAAAAGACTGTCAGAGCTTTCAAAAAAATATGGCGGTAATCACCCCCAGATGATTGCAATAAGATCTGAACTTGCAGACCTGAAAAAAAGGAGTATAAATCAGGTAAAAAATGTCGTACAGTCCCTTCGAAATGAATACAAGCTTGCGGTTGCCAGAGAAGAGTCTTTGAACAAACAACTTGAAAAACAAAAAAGGTTGAGCCTTGATTTGAATAAAAAGGCTATTCAGTACAGTGTTCTTCAAAGGCAGGCGGAAAGCTCAAAACATATATATGATCTGCTGATTAAACGTTTAAAGGAAACCTCTCTTACCGAGGAAATGAAAACAGGTAATATAAGGGTTATTGATATTGCAGAAGTTCCATTAGAACCTTCAAAACCTGATAAAAAAAGAAGTATACTCTTAGGCATTATACTTGGTCTGGCTGCGGGAATAGGATTTGCGTTCTTTCTTGAATATTTTGACAATACAATAAAGTATCCCGATGATGTAAAGAACCTTCTTGATATTCCGTATTTAGGGCTTGTGCCGAGATTTGATGATATAGATATTGATGGCAGCCCGGTAAACAATGAGCTTGTTGTTATTAATTCTCCTAAATCAACTGTAAGTGAGGCTTTCAGAGGAATACGCACAGGTATTTTGTTTTCTTCTGTAGATGCTCCGCCAAAAACTTTACTGGTTACAAGTTCGGGACCTGCCGAAGGGAAAACATCATGTGCGGCAAATCTTGCCGTAACCATGGCGGAAGCAGGATCAAAGGTTGTAATTATTGATTGTGATATGCGCAGGCCAAGGGTTCAGAAAATATTTAAAACGGAACGTGAAACAGGTGTTTCCACAACTCTTGTAGGATCAACAAAATTAAATGATGTTATTATACATACCGATATTAAAAACCTGGATATTATTCCATCCGGTCAGATTCCCCCTAATCCATCTGAAATACTGGGATCAAAAAAGATGGAAATGATCCTTGATACCCTGAAAAAAAATTATGACAGAATCATCATAGATTCTTCTCCTATAGGTGCGGTCACTGACTCCACTATTATTTCAAAGTTTGTAGACGGGGTTATACTGATTATAAAAGCATCCGATACTCCACGCCAGATTGTCCAGAACGGTGTGACACAACTCAAAAACATTAACGCCCATATCCTCGGAGCTGTTCTTAATAATGTTGAAGTCGGTAATGGTGACTATTACTATCAGTATTATTATTACTATTACGGTGATGAAGAAAAAAAAGACAAGACAAAATTTAAAAGAAAAGCCAGGAAGCTTCAGGATGATAAGGCGGAAGCTTAAAGCAGGTAGAAGCTCAAAGGTGAAAGCTGAAAGCAAGGGCAGATCCAAGAGCTGGGCTGAAAGCCTTAAAAGATAGAAGATTAGAAGTTGAGAGGGTGAGAAGCTCAAAGTAGGTAGAAGCTCAAAGCTGAAAGCTGAAAGTAAGGGCAGATCAAAGATCTGTGCTGAAAGCTCAAAGCTGAAAGCTGAAAGCAAGGGCAGATCCAAGAGCTGGCTGAAAGCCTTAAAAGATAGAAGATTAGAACAGATAGAAGTTAAGAAAATAAGAAGATCAGAAGCTTAGAAGACTATAAAAAAATCAGCCACAGACCCACACAGACTCACATGGACTTTTGCCTGCGGCAATTAAGAGATAGAAGTTGAGAAATTAAGAAGATTAGAAGATTAGAAGCTCAAAGCCTTAAAAGATAGAAAATAAGAAGTTAAGAAGGTGAGAAGTTCAAAGATCAAGGCTGAATAAAAGGCCCCAAATATTAATGATAGATCTACATTGCCATATTCTTCCGGGGATTGATGACGGATCTCCTGATATTGAAACCAGTATTAAAATGGCCAACGTAGCTGTGGCCGACGGTATTAAAACCATTGCAGCAACACCTCATTTTTTTGACGGATATTATTCGAACCCTGCGGATGAAATATCCGGACATGTAAAATCCCTTAACAATTATCTTGCCGAAAA
>JABHLN010000105.1 GCA_018693105.1 Desulfobacterales bacterium
TGTCAACTTTCATTCTTTATATTCATTGTTAATATTCCGGGGTAAAGCCTTTGGAAGAATCCACCTGTATTTTACTTATCTCGATTTATGACCATTAACTATACAGCAACAATACACTATATAATATATTTGATTATGCACCGGGATTACACTTATTCTAAGTTATATGTTTTTCAATGGTATGTGAGGAATAGTGAGCTTTCTATTTGATCTTAATATAATTATTTGTATTTGTAATGGGCCTGTTTTTATAAAAAATCTTATTTAAATTTTTTTGTTGACAAACAGGTCAACTATGTACAATGGTTGACCTCATGGTCAAGTTACAAGTTTAGATAATAATCACATTTTTTTGTATGTATAATAATCTTTTCCAATTAGTTGAAATCAGTCTCGATTTGATAGTTCGAACCAGAATATTTAAAGGACTAAACAAAAAACAGTTTTGTAAATACATTTATTGTTGATGGTAAATCCTAAATCCTAATCAAAAATGGTAAGTAAGGCTTAGATATTATTGATGAATTTAAGAATATTATCTGTATTTTAAAAGGTTTTTTTAATTAATTAAAGATAAGGAGTAGAACATGAAAATGAGATTATTGCACTTTATATCAGCTGTCTTTTTGGTTGTAATATTACTACAGCCTGTTTCGGCAGAACAATACTGGAAAGAAAAACAACAGGCATTGTTTGATAAATACGATATAAAAGATGGTGATGTTTTTGATTCGTCAAATTGCGATAAAATCAAATCGCTGCTTCCCGAACCTATTTTTAACTGGGTAAAAAAGGGTGAGTGGACAATCCCAATAGGTGAGATGGAATACGATTTCGGAACTGACCCGGCATGGATTGATGACCGTAATGCCGGGAAGTTTAAACTCGGAGACAAGGATCAGGTTATTGAAATCGCCACCGGCAAATATCCGACACATTCTGATGGTATCCCTTTTCCCATCAGTACAATAGATTTTTCAGACACAAGGACCGCAGCGATAAAAATTATAAACAATTCAATGGGCAAATCTCCAATCAGCAGCCCGATTGATCGCGGTTTTTATCAGGAGTGGATCGGGCAGAAAGGATATGAAAAATGTATATCAGGCAGTTTGCAGATAATGGTTTATGTAACTGAAGGCAATAATTTGAAAGAAATATATAATCCCAACCAGTTCGCTGTGACTTCTTTGATAAAGATTGAGGAACCCTATGATGTCGCGGGTACCTGCGTGCTGTCCTGGAGATATTTTGATCTTTCAGAGGATGTAGGTTTTACGTACCTGCCCATTATCAGGAGAGTAAAAAGAAATAGCCAGGCCCAAAGGTCGGATTCTAATATGGGAACTGACTTTGCCCTGGATGATCAGGACTGCTTTAATGGAAGAATCGATAGCATGAATTGGGAGCTGATTGACGAGCAGGATTTTCTTATGCCGGTTATGGGTGATTCTTTAAACAGAATTGAAGAATATAAAGAGTTCCCTGACGGTTCATGGAGGCCCGCCTTTGAAGTTGACCCGATGATTAATGGTTACATGGACCCTGAATGGAAAGGGGCTCCCTGGGCGCCGCTGAATGTTAAATGGATTTTAAGAGATTGCTGGGTTTTAGAGTTATACCCCAAAGATGAATATTATAACTACGGTAGACAGTTATTATACATAGACAAAAGAAACCTGTCAGCCTCGTTTAAAGTAATATACGACAGGGCCGGAAATTACTGGAAGACAATCCTGACATTATATAGTGTTTTTAAGGGTAAGGGGGGGCTGAAAAACACTACTTCTACGATGTACCTTGGTGTGGATGATAAGGCCCACCATGCCTCAACAGGTATTTCCGCCGGAACATATACAGGGGGAAGTGGTAAAACCAGAAAATTCAAAGCTATTTTGTTTTCGCCGTATGTTAAGCCGGGAATCTTTTCACCGCAGAATTTAAGCAGGATAGCACGGTAGTATTATTCTAAAATTTTATATTCAAGTATTTTAACAAATTATAATGCTTTGAACTTATTATATAACAACAATGATTATTTAATAAACACCAAAATTTCAGGAGGGAAAATGCACGGATTAAAAAAAGGTGTTCTTATCAGCATTGTTTGCCTCATGGTTTTAATACCCATATCTGCCATGGCTCTTCAGACTACTGTTGGCGGCCATATCGAGTCTAAGGTTGTTATAAGAGACACGGACGGCCTTCAATATGGCTTTCTGAGTGATTATAATGAAGTAGTTTCGTTCAGACATGAACTTAAACTGGATGTCTTATTTCAGCCTGAATACAAAGGACTGCCCGCATTAAGACTTGATAAAATAAACCTGATTTACAAAGGGGCATACGATGCGGTTTTTGACCTGAGCGATCGATATAACAATATGCCGGTCAATGTTGATCACAGTGAATTTGAAGTTGGAAAAGATGACTTAAGATTTGAAAACGATCTTAAAGAGGTGTATGCGGACTTTATTTATGACACTGAAAGGAGCGTCACTACACTTCGTTTGGGAAGACAGCTGGTTATCTGGGGTGAGCATGGTGCACATAATATTGCAAATACCGTATGCCCGCTGGATATGAAGTTTGCAAAGCTCGGGGCAAATCCAGAAGAGTTTTCTCAACCGCTCTGGATGGCACGCTTTGATCACAGTATGTCAGGTGTCGGACCTTTCGGCCAGATAGGCATTCAGCTTCTTGCAATACCTGAAATCAGGCCCGTGCAGTGGGCTCTCGGAAGTGACCCCAACGGTCCGAACGAATGGTGGAAAGCTCCTTATGCTCCCTTCGGAGCCTTACACGACTGGCCTCTTAATGTAAATGAAATGCAGGAGGTGGTACCTTCGTCCGGTCTTGAGAATATGCAATTCGGCGCCAAGCTTGGGCTTGATATCGGCAAGCTACATATGGATGCATACTATTTTATTGGTTATCAGGCTGCAGGGGCATTCGACCTATCTGATGTGATAGCGAAAATTTTTTCGGGTGTAGGGAGTACCTTATATATTGTGCACCCAAAAATGGAAAATATTGCCATTTCAGGAAACTATTATTCGAATTATTTGCGGGGTGTTCTGGATTTTGAGATAGGTTTTAATGATAATGCAAGTTTTGGACATTCAAGAGATAGTGGCCTTAAAGGTTATTCTTTACATGATGTATGGCAGGGAGCCGTTTCTTTCTCCAGGCCGATTCGTTTTTTAGCCAGATGTGTAGGTACTAGGGATACATTTAATACTACATGGGGCGTATACCACCGATATATATCATCATATGATGATGGCACTGCTGCAAATGTCTTTCAGCCAGCCTCTGCATATCAGAATAATACCGCGTTATCAGCAGATTTCAGTACTTACTGGGATGCAGGAAGAATTATGGGAATGGCTTCGTTTGAATATGATACCGAGGGTGTATGGTATACAATGATTTCAGCGAAGATAGTTCGGGGCAATTGGTACCTCATGTTAATGGAAATGTCAGTCTGGGGTAGGGAAGATGCTTATGCTGCACAAAAGCACGTACTATTTGGTTTGGATGAGATTTCATTATCAATCGGTTATAACTTCTAAAATAGATGGCGTCATATAAATTCTCCATCTATTGCGTTATAGAGGTTGATCAGAAGTTCGACATACTTGATAGGTTATAAATTCTAATATTTTATTTTAAACCTTAAACCCGGTCAGATTTAACCCTGGCCGGGTTTCTTTTTTATTCAAGGTATGGATTTTTTATAAACTCTACTCGTCATCAGTCTATATCTTTTGCCTTCCCGTGCAATACATACCAGTAAATCAGTATATTTAAAACCAATGCAAAAAAGCCCAGTATAATCTGCAATTCGCGGCTTAACAGGTCAGGGTATATCAAAGGGACAATATAGTTTTCAATAAAACCGGTTTCGTATACTGATATTTCTCCTTTAATACTAAGTAGATTTTCAAGCGGTGTAAGAGGACAAATCCAGCCGGTAAATTCAATAAGTACTGCCCAGAGAACTGAAGGCAAATGTATCCAGAACCAGCGTTTTGAAAGGAGCCCCAGAAACCCTCCAAAAACTGTAAAAAGGATAAATGAAAGGTGTACTAACACAACAAAATCCGCCAGGGTTCGATAGATCATTTTTTTGTGTTTCCTTCAGGGCTGAAGCAAACATTGAGATAATCTTTTTTGCTTATATTTTTGATTCCTTGCCTTCCCAGTATTTTTCCTTGAGAAGTCTTTTAAGAAGTTTACCTGTAGGTGTGCGTGGAAGCTCATCAACAAAATCAATGCTTCTCGGGCATTTAAATCCGGACAGTTTTGATTTGCAGAAGGCAATAAGTTCCTGCTCAAGTTCGGGCCCTGCATTGGAGACTTCAACCGGCTGAACTACCGCTTTAACCTCTTCTCCAAATTCCTCGTGGGGTACCCCCAATACCGCAACATCCATCACCTTGGGGTGAGTTATGAGATGATTTTCGGTTTCCTGGGGATAGATATTTACACCTCCGGATATGATCATATTGGTTTTACGGTCGGTAAGGTAAAGATATCCTTCTTCATCAAGATAACCTATATCGCCCAGAGTTGAACCTCCTTTTGAATTACGTGATTTTGATGTTTTATCAGGGTCCTTATAGTATTCAAATGTACCGGCACCTGAAAAGTAGACTGTTCCCGGTTCACCTGGTGGTAGTATGTTATCCTCCTCATCAAGGATATGAATCTGGCCCATTGCTGCTCTGCCTACTGAACCTTTATGTTTAAGCCAATCATCTGTGAAAATTAATGTTGAGCCATTCTGCTCGGTACCGGAATAATATTCAATAAAAATCGGTCCCCACCAGTCGATCATTTGTTCCTTAACCGGTACAGGGATAGGTGCTGCCGCATGAACGGCGAATTTTAGACTGGATAAATCATATCTTTTGCGGTCTTCTTCAGGGAGCTTTAGCATACGGATAAACATTGTGGGAACCCATTGGGAATGTGTAACTTTATATTTTTCAATAAGTTTCAGCGCTTCAAGGGCATCAAAGTTCTCCATGATAATTGATGTGCCGCCTCCGTACGCTACCAGATTGCAGTAAGCAAGAGGAGCTGCATGGTATAGAGGGGCAGGTGAGATGTAAACAGTGTTTTCATCAACGCCGAATAATTGGATGAATTGTTTCATCGTATCACTTTGCTCACCGTATTCTTGATTGGGGAACGGTGTTAGAATTCCTTTTGGCAATCCGGTTGTACCTGAAGAATAAAGCATATCACGGCCGGTTGTTTCATCAGGAATAGGGTCAACCGGGTATTTTGAAATGGTGTCTTCATAAGAATCATAACCATCAATCGTACCTCCTGTCATAACCTTTGTGACATCATCAGGCAGTATATCAATGAGTTCAGCAGCTATTTCTTTTTTAGCATAGGATGTGATGAATAAACTGGCTTCACAATTTTTAACTATATATTCAATTTCAGAAGCAACTAAGTGGGAACTGATGGGTGTATAAAAAAGACCGGCACGTATTGCTGCATGTGCTATCTCGAGAAAATGCTCATTATTTTCCATCATAATGGCAATTTTGTCCTTTACCTGAAGTCCAATGTCACGGAAAAAATGTGCACCACGATTAGCTTGTTCTTCAAGTTGCAGCCATGTAACAGCTTCACCGCTTTTTCCCATTATATAAGCTGGTTGATCGGGTCTTGTCTGAGCGTGTGTTCTGGGATTTGACATTAAAAATTGTCTCCTTTTTTAATATACTGTTATATGAATAACTAAAAATAAATTGCACTGATGCTTTATGTCAACAATTTATTGGAGAAGATTATAATTAGACTATTGGCAGGTTGATTTTTTATGAAGGACTATAGGATCATTAAACTTGAAAGTTGAGTTTCAATCTGCAATAATCTTCATCTGATAATAATGATATCCAGGAGGTGTTATTATGGAACGGCCCTGAAGTATAAATATATAGGGCTTAAAGTCTTATTTTCCCCTGACTCAGGCCTTATATCATACCGGTTGTCTTATAGATAATATTATTCACTTCATAACAAACTATGAGAGGATATATGAAAAATTCAAGAATCGATCAATGTTACAATATTGAAGAACTGCATCAATTGGCACGTCGCCGCCTTCCTTCTCCCTTTTACTATTATCTAGAAGGCGGCTCTGATGATGAATACAGTAAAAAGAACAATATTGATGCTTTTGACAGGTATGAACTTATTCCTAGATGCTTGAATGATGTCAGCAATGTCGATACCAGTACAACAGCACTTGGTATAAATATAGAATTGCCGGTAATTATAGCTCCAACAGGATTTTCAAGGATGTTTCACTATCAGGGTGAAGAGGCAGTAGCAAGGGCAGCCGCCAAAGCCGGAACAATTTATTCTCTTTCATCAGCCGGTTCATCAACTATTGAAAATATTGCATCTACTACTTCAGGACCGAAAATGTTCCAACTATATATGCTTAATGACAGGGAGAAAAGTTTAGGGTTGATTAACCGTGCAAGGGATGCGGGGTACGACACAATGTGTGTTGCAGCTGATCTTCCCATTTTAGGTAATCGGGAAGATCTTCTAAGGGTTGGATTACCACCGGCAACGAAACTTACTTTTTCAAGTTTGTTAAGTATTGTAGCACATCCGAAATGGTTTATCCGTTACATAATGGATCCGCCTAATCCCATGGCAAATTTTTTCGAAGGAAAAATAAAACATGAAGATATGGGCAAGTTTATGCCTGATTCTACGTTTTCCTGGAATGACCTCGGGGAAATAAAAAAACGATGGCAGGGGAAGTTTGCCGTTAAGGGCCTAATGTCTGTTGCTGATGCAAAGATGGCTGTTGATGCCGGGGCTGATTATATAATTCTTTCCAATCACGGAGGGCGCCAACTTGACGGTGTCCCTTCTACTATTGATATGATAACTGAATTTGTAGATGCCGTGGGGGATAAGGCGGAAATCATCGTTGACAGCGGCTTCAGGAGGGGAACCCATGTCTTGAAGGCGCTGGCTTTAGGAGCATCTGCATGTATGATAGGACGCCCTTATCTTTATGGTCTGGCTGCAGGGGGAGAAGCCGGTGTAGATAGGGTTTTGCAAATGTTTCGAGAGGAAATAGAACGCGGTATGATGCTCCTGGGTATTAGCAAACTCTCTCAGCTGGATAGGTCTTTCATTCGTAAAAGGGACTAGAAGTTATCTAAAAAATAAGTCTAAAGTACTCATAGCAGCGTTACAAAAAGGCTCAAAATGCTCACTACTACAATATACATTTCATCTTTAGGCTGAATATACTCGATCTTCAATCGTAATGTTTTAGATAAATTTAACACACAAATTACTTCAAGAATTGTGGTTTATAACCGGAGGAAGTTTTAATGGCAGGGGAAAGAAAATTAAGATCTGAGGAAGAAATTATAAACCGGATGATTGAACTGGCAGATAAAAACTATAATTGCGGTCAGATAATGATGATTCTGGCTCAGGATCAGGAAAATAAAAAAGATAGCAATTTAATCCGTGCTATGTCCGGCCTTGCTGATGGTTGCGGTTTTTTTAAAGAAACATGCGGCATTATGACAGGTGGAGCATGCGTGATTTCATGGCATTCCGGCAAGGGTGATGACAGCGAAGAAGAATCAGAGAATATGCTGCCTATGCTTCAGGACTTTGGAGAATGGTTTCATGCAGAAATAGGGCAAAAATATAAAGGTACAACCTGCAGGGATATTGCAGGAGAGTTGGTCGGGACATATGAAGGAAAGGCGCTCTGCGGCGGAATTATTTTACAGACATTTAACAAAGTAAACGAGATCCTTGAATCATATGGTTTCTAACCACACTTCCAATTTGAATAATTGATGGCGTCGTAAAAAGTCTCCATCTACCGCGTTATAGCGGTTGGCCAGACGTTCGACATACTAAATGTAT
>JABHLN010000106.1 GCA_018693105.1 Desulfobacterales bacterium
TACATATTCTCCTTTTTGTACATCCATAAATTTTCGAAATTGTTTTGGAATGGAAATAGTACCTGCAGATGTTATTTTTACTAATACTTCATTTTCCTGTACTGACATAATATCATTATAATTTAATATAATATATAATTTAATGTTTTATTATATTAATAATTAAATAGAATTTATGTAGATTTTAGACCATAATTTACTAATTTTCAAAAAATTAATTTTAGTATAAACATTTAGTATAAATATTATGATAAATAAACTCTCAGGCATATTTTATTTTTGGCTTTATTATTTTTTTGGTTATAGGACCAGTCTGCCTGACGAGCCGTGATATAGGAAAAATTAACCAAAGGCCGTGGGTGGATTAAACTCACGGCCTTTTTATTTTAAACAAAAAGGGCCGTGAATAAATATTCATGGCCTTTTTTTTTAAAATAAAGGAGGAAGAAAAATGACGATTATTGGCAAGCATGTAAGAATGGAACGTATTTTTAACAGGAATACCGGGAAAACTGTAATTGTTCCAATGGATCACGGTATTTCTGTAGGACCGATTGATGGTGTTAAAGATATTAAAACCGCGATACAGAAAGTATCGGAGGGAGGGGCAAACGCCATAGTTGAGCATAAAGGACTTGTGGGAGAAGGGCATAGAAAGAAAGGAAGGGATATCGGACTTATTGTTCATCTGTCGGCATCGACCAGCTTATCACCATACCCCCATTCTAAAACTCTTGTATGCACTGTAGAGGAAGCACTTAAACTTGGTGCTGATGCAGTATCTATTCATGTAAATCTTGGTGACGGTAATGAAAAAGAAATGTTGAATGATTTTGGTAAGGTATGCTATGAAGCCCGTACATGGGGAATGCCGCTTCTTGCGATGATCTATACAAGGGGAGAAAAGATCGAAAATGAATATGATGTTAAAGTTGTAAAGCATGCGGCACGTGTTGGAAGTGAGATGGGGGCTGATATTGTAAAGGTTTCTTACACAGGAAGCAGTGATACATTCCGGGAGGTAGTGGAAGGAAGTACTATACCGGTTGTAATTGCCGGTGGAGAAAAGATGAATTCTGACAGGGATATTCTTGAAATGGTAAAAGGTTCAATTGATGCCGGTGGAGCAGGGGTATCAATCGGCCGTAATGTTTTCCAGCACAAGAATCCTACTCGAATGGTTATGGCTATTTCAGCAATAGTTAATGACGGTAATAATGTTGATGATGCTATCAAAATATTGAATAACGATGCTGGTGAAGAATAATATCGGAGAAAATAACATGCGAAAGATATGGGTAAAAGTAGATCCTTGGGATAAAGAGATAGTGACTACCGCTCTTGAAGGAGGCGTTGACGGGATTATGGTCCCTGAAGGTTTTTCCGAAAAAGTGAAAGAGCTGGGGAAGGTTCAGACTATTTCCGAGGACGGTGATTTGAAAACAGGAAAAGATGTTATTACATTTAAAATAAAAACCGGTGAGGATGAAGAGGAAATCTTAAAACTCAGCCAGCGGCAAAAAGTTATACTGCAATGTTCTGACTGGACTATTATTCCCCTTGAAAACCTTATTGCAAAAAAAGCTGATGTAATTGCTCAGGTTCAAAGTTATGAAGAAGCCCGGACAGCATTTGGAATTCTTGAAAAAGGGGTCAATCACATACTTTTTCACACAACAGATCATATAGAGTTAAAAAAAGCCTTATCTCTTCTGGGATCAGAAACTATTACGACCCAGCTTGAAGAAGCAGAGATAATGGAAGTTGTTCCTGTGGGAATGGGTGACAGGGTTTGTATCGATACATGCACGTCGATGGTAAAAGGAGAGGGTATGCTTGTTGGAAATACAAGCAGTTTTTTATTTCTTATCCACTCGGAAAGTGTTTCCAATCCATATGTTGCTCCAAGACCTTTCAGAATTAATGCAGGTGCTGTTCACGCATACACAAGAGTACCCGGGGGTAAAACAAGGTATTTGTCAGAGCTTGAATCCGGGGATGAGGTCCTGATAACTGATTATAAAGGGAATACAACTATAGGAATTGTTGGCCGCCTGAAGATTGAAAAACGACCTTTAATGCTTATAAAAGCAAAAGTAAACGACAAAGATGTAGCTACAATTGTTCAGAATGCTGAAACAATAAGGCTGACAGACCCATCAGGAGAACCTGTCTCTGTTGTAAGTCTTAAATCAGGAGATAAAGTGCTTGTAGCTGTTGAAGAGGGTGGAAGACATTTCGGGCATAAAATTGATGAAACCATAACGGAAAAATGATTAAAATATCATGACTGATAAAAAGAAAAACAACCCTGGCAAATCCGGGCATATTCTTGAAGCTCTGAAAAGAGACATGGATGAAGTTGACGAAAAGATAGTTGATCTTATTAACCAAAGGCTTTTACTTGGGGAAAAAACAAGTAGAATATTAACAGATGATGTTTACATGGATTCTGAAAATATCGTTGATGATAAAATTATTAACAGGCTTATCGGGTTAAATAGCGGCCCCTTGAATAACAATCTTCTAAGTTATATCTTCAGAAATCTGTTTGCAGCCGGACGTGAAATTAAAAACCCTCATATGGTTGCATATCTTGGACCGGAAGCAACATTTTCTCATATTGCTGCTTTGAACCACTTCGGCCATTCCGCATTATTTGCTCCCAAGTCAAATATCGGAGATATATTCAATGCTGTTGAAAAGGACTCCTGCCATTTTGGTGTTGTTCCTGTTGAAAATTCAATTGAAGGATCTGTAAATCTTACACTTGATTTTTTATTTGAGTCAGACTTAAAAATTTGTGCTGAAAGATATCTTACAATTTCTCATGATTTAATGTCAATTTCCGGGAAAAGAGAAGATGTGAAAATTATATGTTCTCATCCGCAGCCTATTGCACAGTGTCGCAGGTGGATTAGTGATAATCTTCCTGATGTTCAGATAGAGGAATGCACAAGTACTGCTTATGCAGCCCAGAAGGCTGCAAAAAACCCGGAAATTGCCGCGATTGCGAGCAATAAAGCAAAAGAGGTATATAAATTACAGGCGATTGAATCAGGTATAGAAGATTTTACAAAAAATGTTACAAGGTTTCTTGTAATCGGAAAAGATGAAATAAAGATGACAGGAAAGGATAAAACATCATTGATGTTTGCGACTGCTCATATCCCCGGTGCTTTGTATAAAGTGCTTGAACCGATTGCAGAAACAGGAATAAATATGGTCAAACTTGAATCACGTCCCACTAAATACAAGAACTGGAGTTATTTTTTCTTTATTGATATTGAGGGGCACATGGAGGATCAAAAAATAAAAGATGCTGTCTCAAAGATGAAAAATCTTTGTCAGTACCTAAAATGTCTCGGTTCATACAACATGGTAACCGGTATTGAGTGATATGTAAATTCTATTTATTATTTTGGAGAAACAAAAGTGAAACAGGGAAATATTGATTCGAAAACATGTTTATATGGTGTCATTGGTGATCCCATATCACACAGCCTCAGCCCGGCTATGCATAATAGTGCATTCTCTCATATAGGGTATAACGGAGCTTATCTTGCCTTTAACGTAAAAGATGTTGCTGCTGCTGTTTCAGGTGTTAGAGGTCTTGATATAAAAGGTCTTAGTGTAACAATTCCCCATAAGATAAAGGTAATGGACTATCTTGATGAAATAGATGATGATGCTTTAAAAATTGGAGCGGTAAATACTATTGTTAATAAAGGCGGCCATTTATACGGTTATAATTCCGATTGTCTTGGTGCTGTTAATGCACTTCGTGAAAAGACCGAAATAAAGGGGAAAAATGTTGTGGTTGTTGGAGCAGGTGGTGCTGCCAGGGCAATAGGTTTCGGGATACTATCCGAAGGTGCAAATCTTACTATTGTTAACATTCTCGAAGATGAAGGAACATTGCTGGCAAAAGATCTAGGTGTTGAATACTATCACCTTTCAGATTTTAACAAGGTTGATTACCAGGTGCTAATTAATGCAACTCCGGTGGGGATGACACCTGATACCGGATCTATGCCGGTAAAAAAAGAAGAATTAAAAGAAGGTGCGGTTGTTATGGATATAATCTATAACCCTTTAAAAACACGCCTTTTAAGTGAGGCGGAAAATTCAGGATGTGATATTATTGACGGGGTTTCTATGTTTGTTTATCAGGGAGTATCCCAGTTTGAGTCATGGACTGGAGAAAAAGCACCTGTTGATATTATGAGAAGTACAGTGCTTGACGCACTGTCAACAAGATGAGACCTTTGCATAACGTCCCTTTTTGCCCAATTTCTGTGTCAGGCTCAAATTTTAATCCTCGAAATACTTAATGTATTCCTGTGGCCAAAATTTTCGCCTTCCTTGAACTTGAACAAAAATGAACATTGTGCAAAGGTCCCAAGATAAAAAGGCCATAAATGATTCAAATTAAAACAGAGAATATCAAAGATTGCGAAGTAATTGTGCCTGGTTCAAAAAGCTATTCTCACAGGCTTCTTATAGCAGCGGCATTATCTGATGGTATGTGCAAAATACAAAATTGTCTGAAGAGCGAAGATACTCTGCTGACTCTTGATGCTTTGAAACAGCTTGGTGTCAAAATAGATATGAAAAATAATGAACTGGTTGTTCATGGGACTGGTGGCCGCTTGGGTTCAACAGACAGTCCGGTATATCTTGCAAATTCCGGAACCTCTATGCGCCTTTTGACAGGTGTTGTAACTCTTGGGGAAGGTATGTATACCCTTACAGGTTCTGAACGCATGTTTGAACGTCCAATACAGGATCTTCTGGATGGATTAAATCAGCTGGGGATTTATGCAAAATCAATAAATAGCAATGGATGTCCTCCTGTAGAGGTCCGGGGCGGGACTATAAAAGGCGGTTCAGTATCATTAAAATGTAAAGTGAGCAGCCAGTATCTATCTTCACTTCTTCTCATGGCCCCATATACAAGTGAAGGGCTTGATATAAAAGTAGTAGAAGGTCCTGTCTCAAAGCCGTATATTGATATGACGGTTGATATTATGACAAAGCTTGGCGTAGAAGTTTTTCGGGAAGGATATTCAAGGTACCGAATTCCGGGTAATCAGAAGTTTACTTCAGGATCATATGTTGTTGAACCTGACTGCTCCCAGGCAGGATACTTCTGGGCTGCTGCTGCCATATCCGGAAAAAAAATTATGGTAAAAGGCATATCAAAGGATTCAAGGCAGGGAGATGTCCGCTTTTCAGAGGTGCTTGAAAAGATGGGATGTAAAGTGTTTCATGAAGATGATGGAATTGCCGTATCAGGTGGAAAACTTTCAGCAATAGAGGTAGATATGTCGGATATGCCGGATGTTGTACCGACTCTTGCTGTTGTTGCGGCTTTTGCAAAAGGAACTACATTAATAAAAAATGTTGCTCATTTAAGAGATAAAGAAAGTGATCGGCTTGGTTCGGTTGCATGTGAACTTTTAAAGATGGGGATTGACGCAAAAGCTACAGATTCAGGATTGATTATAAAAGGCGGAATCCCTCATGGTACAGAAATAAATACATACAATGACCACCGTATAGCAATGTGTTTTGCAGTTGCAGGACTTGTGGTTCCGGGTATAGTTATTATGGATGAAAAATGTGTTGAAAAATCTTTTCCAAATTATTGGGAAGTTTTTGGAGGACTATACGAATAATGAATATTTTTCTTATTGGCTATAGATGCACAGGTAAAACATCTGTAGGAAGAAAGCTATCCGGGAAGCTCGATAAAACTTTTATCGATGCAGATATAAAACTTGTTGAAGATTATGGTGCAACAATTAAAGATATTGTAGAAAGGGAAGGATGGGCTTCTTTTCGTGCAAAAGAAAAAGAGGTGCTTAAAACATTGTGCTTATCTGAAAATCAGGTGATTGCAACAGGTGGCGGAGTAATTATTGATGATGAAAATATTGAGATTATGAAAAAAAATGGTCATGTGATCTGGCTTAAGGCGACTGTTGAAACAATTAGAAACAGGATTTTCAGCGATCAGATGACCGAAGAACAGAGACCATCTTTGACATCAAAAGGGCTTGAAAATGAAATTGAGGAAACATTATCGGAACGCAGCCCTCTTTATACAAATGCTATGGATTTTTCCATTGATACTGACAATGTGAGTATAGATTTGATATGTTCGGAAATAATGGAGAAAATGAAGAGAATTGAAAGGTAAATCATGCCTGGAAACAGCTTTGGGAAAATATTTAAGATAACAACATGGGGTGAGTCTCATGGTAAAGGTGTAGGAGTAATCGTTGACGGCTGCCCTCCACGAATACCGCTTGATGAAATGGTTGTTCAGAGAATGCTTGACAGGAGAAAACCTGGAGGTTCTAATGCGAGCACTTCCAGAAAAGAACCTGATAAAGCTGTTATTATGTCCGGAGTTTTTGAAGGCAAGACCACAGGAACTCCGATTATGATAATGGTAAAAAACAAAGATGCTGATTCAAGGGCATATAAACCCACTTCAAAACTTTTCAGGCCGGGGCATGGAGATATTACCTATCATTCAAAATACGGAATACGTGACTGGCGTGGAGGTGGGCGTGCATCTGCCCGTGAGACTGTTGGAAGGGTTGCTGCCGGTGCTGTTGCTGCGGCTGTTCTCGAGAAGGAGGATATATCTGTTTTAGCATACACGATAGAACTTGGAGGTATAAAAGCGGAAAAGCGTGATCAAAATGTTGTAAGTAATAATATGTTTTATAGTCCTGATATGGATGCTGCAAAAGAAATGGAAAAAAGGGTTCTTTCTGTAAAAAATAAAGGTGATTCTCTTGGTGGTATTCTTGAAATCATTGCCAAAGGTGTCCCTATGGGACTTGGAGAACCTGTTTTTGACAAACTTGATGCTGATCTGGCGAAGGGGCTTATGAGTATTGGTGCGGTAAAAGGAGTAGAAATTGGTGCGGGGTTTGAAGCTTCAACAATGTTGGGTTCTGAAAATAATGACCAGATAGCTGCTAAAGGCTTCTTAGGTAATAATTCCGGAGGTATTCTTGCAGGAATATCAAATGGTGAAAATATAGTGATCCGTGTTGCAGTAAAGCCAATTCCTTCAATTCTTATTGAGCAAAAAACAATAGATCTGGATAACAAGCCTGCATCGATATCAACAAAAGGACGACACGACATTTCCCCCATACCTCGTATTAATGTTGTTTGTGAATCAATGGTGAATCTTGTTATTACTGATCACTTGCTAAGACAAAAAGCAATTTCATAATAAAAATGTTTGAAAACCTTTATAGCCTTGTTGTGAATTGAAAACCGGCATCTTTACTCGTATTTAAATGACATAATAAGAATAAATGAAAACAATAATTATATAATGAATTCTAACCGATTATCTAAAAGTCCTTTCAAAAGCTTATCTTCACATCCAGAAGTTTTTATCTCAGGAGGTGAGGGCCCTTATATAAACACAATAAATGTGCTTTCAAACCTTGATCTTTCACCTGCAAGGGGATTGAAGGTTCTGCTTAAGCCAAATGTGGGAAGAATAGCTCCAACAGGTGAGGGGATTACAACAAATCCTTTGGTTGTTGCTGCTGCTATAGATGCATTCGTTGCGGCAGGGGCTGAAGTGGCTGTCGGGGAAAGCCCTATTGTAGGTGTTAAAACATTCGAGGCTTTTGATGCAGCAGGTATTACGAAGATAGCAAATGAACGAAACTGTAAATTAATAGATCTAGACGCCGGCTCTTTCATAAAGGTGCCTGTACCTGACGGGCATGTTATTGATTCAATTAAAGTTAGTACCAAAGTGGTACAAGCGCTATCAGAAGTTGAATCTGTAACAAAGGCGACTTTAAAAGATGATATTTTCTTTGTTAATGAAGATGAGGCCTCATCCTTAAATGTATTGATGAAC
>JABHLN010000107.1 GCA_018693105.1 Desulfobacterales bacterium
GTAAGCCAGACATTAAGAGGCCACCCCCCCCTTCCTGTGATGGATTGAACTGCAGCCATATATATTGAGTCAATATCAGGGCGTTCTTCGCGATCAACTTTAATTGCAATAAAATTGCTGTTTATATATTCTGCGATTTCCTCATCTTCAAAAGACTCCTTTTCCATTACATGGCACCAGTGACATGTGGAGTAACCTATACTGACAAGCACCGGCCGATTCAGCTTTCTTGCAGAATCAAAAGCTTCTTCTCCCCATGGGTACCAGTTTACAGGATTATGTGCATGTTGTAAGAGATACGGGCTGGATTCAAGAAAAAGACGATTTATATACTTTGCAGATCCGTCTGGTAACAGATGTTCTGTCCTTGGCTTATAAGACGTCCCTCTTTTTTTTATCATTTCTTCGATTTTTTTTGCAAGTGATGGCGAAAACTCGCTAACACCCGGCAATTTATTTTTTTTTACATTTGATTCCATAGCTTTAGCACCACCCTTTTCAGTGATTCGATTCGAACTGTGAATAGGTCTTGCATGGCTTGCAAACATAACCATAATTGTAAATACGGAAAATAATATGAAAACTTTTTTCATTGAATCTCCGGAATTGTTCAAATATGTTGCTTCTGTAAAAATCACGACCGATGGCTAAGTATAAATCTTCATATACAAAGCATATTGGTTGGTCTGGAGTGAAGGCATACATGTAGTATGTCAAGCTTATTATTAACCGATATAATGCAGTAGATGAAGGTTTTTTACAACACCATTAACTATGGTTTAAAAAGTTCAGTACTTATATAACGCTCCCCGGTACTTGGAAGAATTACAACAATCAATTTGCCTTCAGACTCTTTGCGTTGTGCTATCGATAATGCTGCCCATGCAGCGGCACCGGAAGAAATTCCACAAAGTATACCTTCCTTTTTTGACAGATCCCTTGAAACTTCAAAGGCGTTTTCATTAGATACGGTTATTACTTCATCGATTATTGATATGTCCAATATCTCAGGCACAAAACCTGCCCCGATACCTTGAATTTTATGTGGTCCCGGGCTTCCTCCTGAAAGAATAGGTGAAGCTTCAGGTTCTACCGCTATCGCCTTGAATTCCGGTTTTCTTTTTTTTAGAGCCTGTGCAACACCTGTTATTGTGCCGCCTGTACCAACACCTGAAACTACTATATCTATCTTTCCGTCGGTGTCATTCCATATTTCTTCCGCGGTTGTTTCCCTGTGGATTTTAGGATTAGCTGGATTGGCAAACTGATTTGGCATAAAAGCATTTTCATTCTCATTTAGAATTTCTTCGGCTTTTTTAATTGCTCCTTTCATGCCTTTCCCCCCGGGTGTAAGAACAAGTTCCGCTCCAAGGTGTTTTAATAGTTTGTGCCTTTCTATACTCATGGTTTCAGGCATTGTAAGACACAGGCGATAACCTCGTTCGGCACATACAAAAGCAAGAGCTATACCTGTATTCCCACTTGTGGGCTCAACAATCAATTTGCTTTTGTCTATACGTCCTGATTTTTCAGCTTCGTTTATCATTGATATTGCTATTCTGTCCTTCACGCTACCCAAGGGATTGAAAAATTCAAGCTTGGCATATATATCACCCGGCAGTTTTTCTGCGAGGGTATTAATTTTTACAAGTGGTGTTTTACCGAACGTGCTGCTGATATTTTTAAATACTTTCATATTACCCTCCATTTTATTTTAATTTTAAGGAATGCAATTAAAATGTTTTGAACAATATTACTTGTCTTTTTATCTAATTATTTTTATCCACATTCTTAAGTGTGAAGAAGTTGAAAAAATTATAAATGATGGTTAAGTAAAAAACTTCATATGCAAGGCATAGAGTTTGGTTAGGCGTGAAGGCATACATGTAGTTTGCCGAACGTCTGGCCAAAGGCTATAACTCAGCAGATGGAGACTTTTTAACGACGCCATCATAGTCTTATCCAATCTTCGCTTTATAGAGACGAAGGCTATTTGTCACAACCGATATGCTGCTTAAAGCCATTGCCAGGGCAGCAAGTATCGGGTGGAGTTGTCGTAAGAAAAACGGTATGGTTTCAAAAGGTGCAAGTACTCCACCGGCTATAGGTATAAGTATTATATTGTAAAAAAATGCAAAAAAGAGGTTTTGCCTTATAGTTGCCATGGTTTGTCTGCTCAGTTTTATAGATCTGGAAATACCAGTAAGGCTCCCGCTTGAGAGAATAATATCCGCTGTTTCCATTGCAACATCTGTTCCGGTACCTATAGCTATACCAATGTCTGCTTTTGCCAGGGCTGGTGCATCATTGATTCCATCACCAACCATACCGACTTTTTCCCTGATACTTTGAAGTTCTTCAATTCTGGACAATTTCTCATCAGGAAGCACTTCAGCAATTATCTCATTAATATTAACCTGATTTGCTATTGCTTTTGCAGTGTGTATGTTGTCTCCTGTGAGCATGGCAACAAATAAGTTGAGATTGTGAAGTTGCTGGATCCCGGGAATAGAGTCATGCTTAATTGTATCAGAAACCGTGATAAGCCCAAGCAATTCGTCGTTTTTTGAAATAAGCAATACCGTTTTACCTTCCATCTGGAAAGCCTCTATTTTTTCAGCAATCTTATCTGTATCAGTCCCAGATTCCTTTATCCAAATGGGTTTACCAACATTGACCAAATTTCCATCGATTGTTGCATTTACTCCTTTTCCTCTTATAGCTTTAAAAGATTCAAGTGGGTTCAGTTTTATTCCACTTTCTTCAGCTTTATTTACTATGGATTTACCTATGGGGTGTTCAGAGCCTTTTTCAACCGAGGCACACAGTTTTAAAAGATCATTTTCACGCCCAGGTTTTATGGAAAAAATATCAACAACAGAAGGTTTACCAACAGTGATTGTACCTGTTTTGTCCAGTACAATTGTATCAAGCTTCGCTGCTGTCTCGAGGGCTTGACTGTTTTTAAAAAGAATTCCATTTTCCGCACCTTTACCTGTACCGGCCATTATTGCCGTTGGCGTTGCCAGGCCGAGAGCACATGGGCAGGCTATAACAAGTACCGCAACTAATCTTATCATGGCCTGAACGAAATCACCGGTTACTGCCAACCATATTGTAAATGTAATAACTGCAATTACAATTACCAAGGGAACAAATACTGCTGCTACCCGATCAGCAAGCGCTTGAATAGGCGCCTTGCTTCCCTGTGCTTCCTGGACAAGTTTGATAATCTGTGCAAGCGCTGTTTCTTTTCCTACCCGTGTTGCCTTAAATTGTATTAAGCCTTCTCCATTTATAGTACCGCCGGTTACAATATCATCTATATATTTATCTACCGGCAGAGACTCTCCGGTGAGCATGGATTCATCAATAGAAGATTCTCCTTCAAGTACGATTCCATCAACCGGGATTCTTTCTCCAGGCCTTACTATTACTGTATCTCCTGCCTTCACATGAACAAGGGGAATCTCTTTTTCTTCTCCGTTTTCGATAATAAATGCAGTTTTCGGACTCAAGCCGATAAGTTTTCTTATTGCTCCCCCGGTCCTGGCCTTTGTTCGTGATTCCAGCATTTTGCCGAGCTTTATAAGCGTTATTATTACAGCAGATGTTTCAAAGTAAACATGAGAGCCAAAAAACGGGAAAAGCAGCACTGTAAAAGAGTAAAAGTAAGCTACTGAGGAACCCATAGCTACAAGTACATCCATATTCGCGCTTTTGTTTCTTAAGCTCTTGAATGACCCAATATAATAATCCCACCCGGTATAAAACTGGACCGGTGTAGCTAAGGCAAGAAAAAGCCAGTTTACCCAAAGAGCATGGCTCCATTCCCCGGTAAGGTTGAAGTCTCTCGACATACTGAGTATAAAAAGGGGGACGGAAAACAGGATCCCGATTGCAAACTTTGCAGTCTGATCTTTTATTTCAGCTTTTCTGGCTGCAAATTCCACATCATCTCCGGTGATATCATCTTCCGGAGGGATAACATCAAATCCGGCCTTTCTTATTGCTGAAAAAATTTCATCAAGGTTTGTGATTGCCGGTATATATTTAACCAGAACCCTTTCAACAGCAAAATTGACGGAACCGCTGATAACACCCGGAACTTTTTTATTCAATGTCCTTTCAATGTTCATGGCACAATTTGCACATGTCATACCTGTAACAGCGAATTCTGCTTTTGTACTTGGAACACTGAAACCTGCTTTTTGAATAGTTTCGATGATATGATTTACACCAGTTTTTTTAGAATCAAATAGTATGGATAAATTTTCCGAAGCAAAATTTACAAAACTCTCTTTTACTCCTTCAACTTTATTGACTGAACGCTCTATGTTATGAGCACAGTTGGTGCATGTCATACCTGATATCGGTAATGTGATTTTTTGATCAGCCATCGGCCATACCTTTTTAAGAGATCATCAACATATATTAATTAAAACAAGTTGTTACGGCGCCAACAAAGTTAGGCCGGTGGATAATTTATCTCGTTCAATGTTTCCACAATCTTTTCTGTTGAAGCCGGGGCTTCAAAATCAATAGTTATGGTTTTATTTTCAGGATTACCCTCAACATTCATAACGCCTTCGAGTTCGGTTAATTCGTTTTTAATTGACATTACACAATGACCGCAACTAATTTTTGGGATCGAAAAAGTCTTGTTTTCCATATTTGATATCTCCTTTTATTTTTAGCAAAACATTCATGTTGATACACATGTCTCATTTGTGCATAAATTTCAATGGCACTTCATTGCTTTCCCGCCTGTTGATTTTGCAAGTCTATCCAAATATCTTTCCCATAGCCCCTTGGGTTTCTGCTTAAGGTATTTACCCGGCTCTTTTTTAAATGAATCCAGACACCCATTACAACAAAAGTAGTATTCTTCTCCATTATATTTGAAAAAGTGGTCAGTCTTATCAGATTCTACCTTCATGCTGCAAACAGTATCAAATTTGACGGATCGACGTTTTTGCAGTGTATTCATGTCACCCTCCTTTTGACATTAATTGTCCACCCGAAAATTGGTATTAATAATAATTACATTATAATGCAATTACTATGCACATTAGTACAAAGGTCTTTTTAAAATGAGAATTAATATGATTATATCTGTAAGCAATTAATATATATAGCTTATATATTCAATGTATGTTTTGGCTGGTGTTACGTCTTTATAGCTTTAAATTATGTATAAGAGATAAATATTGGAGAAGTGTATATTTTTTATCCAGCGGTAAAATGTGTCTTAGATAAATACTATGCATAACAATTAGATTTTATGTTTTTTTAAAATATATTGTTTTGATGATAATTAATAAGCTTTTAAATCAGTATATTAATGTGAGGAAATTACTGTGCTATTATAACTGGCACATAGTTTGCCTTTTAATTGTTTATGAAAATAAGCAGTCTATGCTTATTTGTAAACATTTTTGTTGAAAGGAGTTTTCTATGAAACGATTTATTATCCCTCGCACTGCTCATTGCAATGGAGGTTGTTGACTATTGTCCCGGGCAAGACGTTAAACTGCCCACCAACAAAACTTTATAACAGTTTTCTAAAACCTGCCTTATTTATAAATCAGCTTCGGTTCTTCAATAAGAACCTTTGTGTCAGGGGGTACTGATTTTGTAATCCATACATTACCGCCGATAACACTTCGAGCCCCTATTGAAGTATCTCCCCCTAATATGGTTGCCCCGGCGTATATTATTACGTCATCTTCTATTGTTGGATGGCGTTTTACACCTCTGTATCTATTTCCTGCATCTTTGGGAAGTGATAGTGCGCCTAATGTTACACCCTGGTAGATACGCACGTTGTTCCCGATTATTGCAGTTTCGCCTATAACTATCCCGGTTCCGTGATCAATAGCAAAGCTTTCACCGATTTGTGCACCGGGGTGAATATCAATGCCGGTTATGCTATGAGCATATTCGGACATTATCCGTGGAAGAAGAGGGACATCCTGTGTGAAAAGAGCGTTTGAGATACGATAGACCATTATTGTAAATATTCCCGGATAGCTGAAAATCACTTCATCGTGACTTTTTGCAGCCGGGTCACCATCAAATGCTGCAGATATATCTGTTGCCAATGTTTTACGTATATTTGGTATAATATCAAGAATATCTAGGGCTACTTTCTGCCCCCGTTCTTTGCAGTCAGTACATGAATGATCGTAACGTAAACAGTCATGCCGAATACTGTTTGCAATCTGTTCGGAAATTATATCAAATAGAATTGATACTGATTGACCAATGTAATAATTAAGATTTGCAGGATCAAGTCTGCCCTTGAAAAAATATCCCGGGAAAAGTATCTCTTTAAATCTATCGATTATTTCCTCAACTGACTCTCGGGTTGGGATGGGATCATAATCTATATGAGTGTAAATATTATCCTCATCACAGCTTTTAATTATTTTTTCAGCAATTTCAGGGAGTTTACTTCTGTAGGATGAGGTAGTCTCAACTTTTGAAAGGCAGTTTTTTTCTTTTTTTAAATCGTTCATAATATTTATTTCCCCGCAAGGCTTCTATTGAGGTTAGCATTCTCCGTCCTTAACATTTACTGTCCGTGAAGTATATCTGCTTAAACCTTGATTATGGGTTACCATTATAATTGTCAAGCCTGATTCATTGAGATTTTTTAACAGAGTCATAACTTCTCCTGCTGTATTGCTGTCAAGATTTCCTGTAGGTTCATCGGCAAGAAGGACAGGCGGGTCATTTACTATGGCTCTTGCTATTTCCTCCGTTTAATGAATTGGGTATGTCTTATTCTAATTTAAGAAAACTCTGATTTTATAATTCAATAAACGTGCCGAATTGATAAATAATTATTCAATTCCTAACATGTTGAATAAATTGATAAAAAAACTTGTGGGTAATCTGTGTGTTTTCAGGGCAGGAAACTGCAGAATATTCTGCAGATAGGTGTAGAATATTCTTTAAATTTTGACGGCGTCGTATATCCTGCTATAGCGTCACAAATGATTTATATATGAAGATTTGGTTATTATTAAGGAATGTCAATTGGCAGCGAAATAGATATTCTTTTATAAGATCTTACGAACGCTTCTTTTCTGCAAGAACACTCCGCCATGAATAAATACAGGATTTTACGATGCCATTAATATTGATGAACTCGTAAAAAATATAACCGATGGATAAGTATCAATATTATATGCCGTACTTTTCAAGACGGTAAAGAAGCACATGTCTTGGAATTTTCAAAAGTCTTGCGGCTTTAGACTGATTGCCATGGGATAAATCAAGTGCTTTTAATATGTATCGTTTTTCAACATCTTCAAGAGAGATACCGTCTTCCGGTATTTCGGGTTCTGAAATGAGTGAATTGTCTATAGAACTATCAAGATTCAGGTCTTTTTTATCAATCAGAGAACCTTTTCTTAAAATAACGCACCGTTCAACAGTATTTTGCACCTCTCTGATATTTCCAGGCCATTGATACTCTTCCATAATTTTCAGGGCGTCATTACTGAATTTTACATCAGGTGGTGCATCAAATTTTTTAAGGAAATATTCCGCAAGGGCAGGGATATCTTCCCTTCGTTCCCTTAAGGGGGGGATGTTAAGTGGAATAACACTTAGTCGATAGTACAGGTCCTCCCGGAATTCTCCTTTTGAAGCGGCATTATGTATATCCTTGTTTGTTGCTGCTATTATTCTGATATCTATTTCTTCAGGCTTTTCCGACCCAACCGGTTGAATTTCCCTTTCCTGGATTGCTCTAAGGAGTTTCACCTG
>JABHLN010000108.1 GCA_018693105.1 Desulfobacterales bacterium
GTTCGACATACTACATGTATGCCTTCACTCCTGATCAACCGCTATGCCTTGTATATGAAGATTTCTACTTAGCCATCATTTATACTTTTTACGAGTTTATCAATAAACTTGATGAACTCATAAAAAAGCTAAAAATCCTACGGCGGGCTATATACAAAGCATAGTTTTTTCGTTAGCCTGTTATTGCATGCTACCAGCACATCCTGAAGGTATTCATTTAATTCACCAAGTTCATGACCATCAATTAAAGATTTTTTTGAGTTAAATTAATAAATTGGTTTTTTCCTAATATAACAAATTTTGTATTTTTTACAATCTAATCCATTTAAATGAAAAGTTTGTTTTAGTACTTTTTAATATTTATTATTCAAAATTACTCCCATATAAAAATGGTGGCTTTTTTATTCAAATTTATATACTATCAGAAAATTCAACGTCGGTTGCATACTGTGAGGCACCTTAAATATGACAGCATCCAATTTTCGACTCCCAAAAAAAATATTCCAGATGCAGGTAGCAATGTTAAGGGTTTGTTATGCGCTGATTCCCATAGTTGTGGCCTCTGTCTATCTCTTTGGTTGGCGATCTTTCTTTCTGGTTATTACGTCCCTTATCTTCGGTATATTAACTGAAGCAGTATTTAATTTTAAAAACAATAAATCGGTGACCTCCGCCATTTTTGTAACAAGTATAATATTTTCTCTTTCCCTACCCCCCAACCTTCCCTTCTGGATGGCCATCGTCGGTATCATTTTCGGCGTTGCTTTCGGTAAAATGCTCTTTGGAGGATTTGGAAAAAACATTTTCAACCCGGCCATGGTGGGAAGATGTTTTATCTATGTTTCATTCCCGATAGAAATGGCATCCGCCTGGTCAAGTCCTGCCAGAGGAGTTTTCGGAGGGTTCAACCATTGGAGCTTTTCCGTTGATGCAATTAGTATGGCAACACCTCTGTCGGCTCTAAGAAACGGTGATGCTATTTTTCTCGAAGATCTTTTCTGGGGTAATATTTCAGGTTCCATAGGAGAGACTTCAGCCTTTTTAATTCTCCTTGGAGGTATCTATCTTATATATAAAAAAGCGGCTTCATGGCGTTTGGCAGGGTCATGCCTTCTTGGAGGAGTTTTTTTAAGTATAATATTACATGTTGCAAGTCCGTTAAAGATTGCCTCTCCTATATATATGCTACTTTCAGGTTCATTTTTATTCGGTACAATTTTCATAGTTACCGAACCTATATCCGGACCAAAATCAAAACCTGGACAATGGATATACGGTTTTATGGTTGGTGGATTGACAATCACTTTACGTGTATTTTCCAACTTCCCTGAAGGCATTATGTTTTCAATACTGATAATGAACGCTTTTGTACCTCTTCTGGACAAAACCATGGGGCAGATTAAAGCAATGAAAAAAGGGAAGTCATGAAAAATTCTCTGGTGTCAATTGCATACATGTTTCTCATAACCTTTTTGTTTACTTCATTGGTAAGTGCTGTAAAGTTTTTCAACGAAGAAAAGATCCTGAATAATGAAAAAACAAAATTACAAAAAGTTGTATTACATGTGCTTGACATCTCCATCATAAATAAAGCAGATGAAGAGATACTCCAACTATTTGAAAGCAGGATCAGGGTAAAGAAAAATCTGAATGATGTAAAATATTATGTTGCCTATGAAAATGATGTAGAAACAATTAGTGGCTATGCTTTCACTGTGGGAGGAAGTGGGTTTTGGGGGCCCATTGAAGCAATCGTTGCTGTGGATGACAAACTATCAAAAATTAAGGGTATCTCTTTCTATAAACATACGGAAACGCCCGGATTGGGTGCCAGGATTACAGAGAAATGGTTTACGAAACAGTTTGAAGGTTTATCGCTTCATCCTGTTTCAGCTGGGGAAAAGATGTTTTATCTAAAACCATTGGGATCTAAAACAGATGAAAAAGACCTGGACGCAATTACAGGAGCCACAGGAACTAGTCGTGCAGTTGAAAATTTTTTAAATTCCGAACTGGATATAATATTAAAAAACTTTGATCCATTGAGAAAAGGATAATACGCAGTGAACAAAAAAACCTCAAGCAGGGACATTTTCATATCGGGATTATGGGAAGACAACCCGGTTCTCAGACACGTTCTTGGGATATGTTCAACACTGGCCGTGACAAACCTTGTGGCAAACACCCTTGTTATGGATGCAGGACTTATATTCACTCTCTCCATGAGCTGCCTTACAGTGTCCATTTTAAGGTCCTACACCCCCTTACGAATCAGGATGATGGTTCAAACTTTGATAATTGCATCCTATGTCATCATAGTCGATATTCTGATCAAGGCTCACCTTCCGGACATCAGTGATGCTCTTGGACCATATGTAGGACTAATAATCACCAATTGCATTATCATGGGCAGGTGTGAAGCGTTTGCCAGGAACAATCCGCCATGGGCCTCATTTTTAGACGGTATTGCTGTGGCATTGGGTTATTCTTTTGTACTTCTGGCTATTGCACTGGTACGAGAGCCGTTGGGTTTCGGAACACTTATGGGTTACCAAGTTATGCCCGAAGGGTTCAAACCATGGAATATAATGATGATGGCGCCCGGGGCATTTTTTATGCTGGGTTTATTGATATGGTTCATCAGAGCCCGGTTCCCTAGGACCGAAGGGGAACAGATAAACGGCTGTACATAGAATTTATCTCAAAAAAAGGAATTTAAATGATCAAACTGGATGCCGGTACAATTTTTTTTGCGGCAATTTTCACCAATAATATTTTGCTTACCAATTTTCTAGGACTCTGCCCTTTTCTATCCATTTCTCGGGATGTACGTTCATCCCTGGGGCTGGGCTTTGCAGTGATCTTCGTGATGACCTGCACCACAGCATTAAATCACATAGTTTATTATCATGTTCTGGTCCCCTTTCATCTGGTACATTTTCGTTTCATCGTATTTATAATAGTTATTGCGTCCTTTGTTCAATTGGTTGAGATGAGTATTGAGCGTTACTTCCCTCCGCTATACCATGTACTAGGCATTTTTTTACCTCTTATAACGGTCAACTGTGCCATACTGGGCGCCGCTTTGTTTATGATTATCCGGGGGTATAGCCTTATACAGGCAACTGCATATGGCGCAGGAAGCGGTATTGGCTGGATGCTGGCAATTATTTGTGTGGGTTCCATACGTGAAAAAATTGAAAAATCAGCAAAACTTCCAAAGGGCCTGGAAGGACCTGCTATTACTCTTATAATTACAGGGCTCATTGCAATGGCCTTTATGGCATTCAGCGGCATGATACAGATACAATGATAGAACAACTGACCCAGATATTTTTCAGTCTATTGATCCTGAGCGGCATAGCAGCACTTCTTGCCTTTCTAATTGAAGTCGCACATGCTTATATCGCAGACTACGGTGAATGCCAACTGTCAATTAATAACGAAAAAGAGTTGACGGTAAAAGGGGGTAGCCCCCTTCTTTTTACTTTGATGGAAGAAGAAATATATATTCCTTCTGCCTGCGGAGGTAAAGGATCATGTTCACTATGCAAATTAAAAGTTGTAGAAGGCGGGGGACCGGTATTACCAACTGAGACTCCCTACTTATGCCAGGAAGAAATAGAAAATAATGTAAGACTTTCCTGCCAGATCAAAGTAAAAAATGATTTAAAAATTGAAATTCCGGAAGAGCTTTTTCTGATAAGAGAATTCAATGTAAAAGTAGACCGTATTGAGGAACTGACACATGAAATCAACGGATTGCACCTTACAGTGCAAAACTCTGAAGAAGGGCTAAATTTTAAACCCGGCCAGTACGCTCAATTAAAAATCCCAAAATATACGAAGACAAAACAATCCGAATATCGTGCATACTCCATAGCATCAGCACCGAAAAATAAATTTGACATCAGATTGCTTATAACAAAAGTGCCCAGCGGTGCTGTATCAACCTACGTCCATGATTATCTCAAAAAAGGACAAGATCTGAAAATGACCGGGGCTTTCGGAGACTTCTATCTCCGGGACTCAGACAGGGACATCCTTATGATTGCCACCGGGTCAGGACTTGCCCCTTTTTTATCTATGCTTCACCATATAAAAGATCACGGAATCACCAGGAATACGGTTCTCTTTTTCGGAGATAAGGCTACGGAAGACCTGTTGTGCATGGAAGAAATTTCATCTTTTGAAACAACATTGCCGAATTTCACCTTTAAACCTATACTTTCACGGGTCAAAGACAAAGATAAATGGAAAGGAGAAAAGGGGCGTGTAACAGATCTTATAGAAAAACATGTTGTCCGAAATTCATCAATTGACGTGTATATCTGCGGCGCCCCTGTGATGGTGAAGTCCTGCATGGACCTATTAGCCAAAAAAGGTATCCCTGAAGAATGCATCATGTTTGATAAGTTTGAGTAGATCATTTTAATAAACTCATAAAAGTATATCAAAAAAATGCAGTAAAGTTTAAAGCAGGAAAAAAACTCAAAGAATCTGTATAAGTATGAAACGTCAAAAAAATTAAAAGCGGCCAAAATAATGCTTCTGCTTTTCTTTAGAACCTTATTTTGGCCGTCTCATTGTGTTCGTTGAAACAGATAAATCGCACTTTGCTATATAGGGGGCGATAGTGTTTGCAGAATGCATCCAGTACATATTATTTTAATTCTTTTGCATCAAACCACGTAGCATCACTTGCTCCATACGGTTCTATATGCCTCGCATGATATCCCGGCATGTTTTCAAACTTTACACATGGTGATAGTTGTTCAATTTCACCATACATAGTTTTAAAGGTTTCCATGATTGGCTTATAGGTATCTTTTTCAGGTAAACCATCAAGTTTATCAAAATCAATTGTGCCTAATGATTGGACCCACATAGTACTTTGTGATAATGACACTTTAACATGATAAGAACCACCCTCCTCAGCTCGTCGAAGCAAAGCGACTTGCATCCCAGCTGATGCGAAGTATGCTGTTATCAAATCACCTAAGTACATGACCGGTGAAATTTTTGGAAGATTGCCTTTTCCTCCCTCGTCAGCACAAAAGCCTGTTGCAACTTGTCCATTTGGATCAAATCCCGGGCGATCTTTCCAGGGTCCGGTATGACCATAAGCATTTATTGTAACGTAAACCATTCCCTTTGGGTTTTTACATACCACGTCTTCTGCAGTAAGGTTTAATTTTATATGAACTGATGGACGATAACTACTCACAAACACATCGGTATCTTGCAGTAATTTGTCCATTTTATCTCTATCGTCTTTCAGATTTAAATCAAGGTAGGTACATTTTTTACCTATATCGGTACTTAAATGTTGAGGTTTTGTATCTTCATGCTTCGGGGAAGAAACATGCAGCACATTAGCTCCATTTTCTGCCAATACCCGTCCACTTTTAGGGCCGGCTAAAACATGCGTAAAGTCTAAAACATTAACATTCTCTAATGGCCGTTTCGGGTCTGTATTGAACGGTACCGTTTCTCCATCTGATATTTTTTCTATTTCGATAAAAGGCAAATCTTTTATTGCCTTCCCTTGTGGGTGCTCTAACCACTCTTTTGTCTCAAAGATACGACAAGCGGGCAGGCCTTTTTCCGCTAATAAATTCTCTAACTCGTCAACATTATATTTTGCTACTTCCTTTGCATAAGCTTCTTTGGTATTCGGGCATTTAAAAACATCTAAATATCCATTTAATAATTTCATATACGGAGGCCCGGCAATGGTCATTAAAAGCCTATTATCCTTTGTTTTAAAAACCCCATTAACCGGAACATTCTCTACGCCAATTTTCATTAATTTATTATTTTGTGAAACATAATGACTCGAGTGTAAATAATTAAGAGCATTAAAATTGCTTACATATAAATTTACCGTTTTCCCTGTTCTTTTTTCCCAAATTGCTGCTGTACAAATCCCCGACAATAACAAACAATAACTCATAGCTTCAGATAATTTGTGGGGTGAATAAATAATGGGGTCAGAACCAATGAGTGTTGCATTACCCGAGAATTTATTTTCCAAACCAACCATTGCCATTAACTTTTCAAGCTCTGGTAGCTCATTATTCAACAATCGCCGTTTCCCTGACATATTCTTTCCTATTATTTTCTACTCTGAATTAAGTGACACTTTTTCCAAAAAACTATTCCGCAGACACGCTTGACGATGATTATCAAAATATAATGCAAATTAGGTGTCGCCAACAAGTAACAAGCTATAATTTTAAGATAAAATTCAGTATACAATATATGGACATTATGTAAAATTTACAAAGGAAATCGCCACAAAAGTGCTCATGCCAATCTTGGGCTGATATTTCATTAACATTCCACACCCCAAAATATGGGGTCAGGTCAAAAATCGCACTATTGTAAGGAAGAGTCTATAGTCCTTGAGTCCAGCCGGGTTTAAGTTTAAATTGTAATGTAAATCTAAATATGTGAATCTGTATGTCTTTGGTGAGTCTGGTTGAACTTTTAATACTTAAAATATTTATATGTCAAGGGTTACAACTAAAAGAACTTTTGTACTCAAACGCACCCTTTAAGCACCCATGGGGCCTTTGACAATAAAAAAAGGTTTATGCAAATGCCATAAACCCTTGAATTCATTGGTGGGCCGTGAAGGAATCGAACCTTCAACCTACTGATTAAGAGTCGGTCAACGGCCAAAATTAACAAGTAAGAACAGGTAATGATATTTAATAATAAACAAATTAATTTAAATACTTATCACCATTTTTCCTTTTCACTGATTTCACCATTTTTACCTGCTTTTACTCATTTTTGCCAAAATTATGGCAAAATTATGGCCAAAACATTTGGGGCTTATACGGATATTTATTCAGTAGGCCTCTTTTTTCCCTTGCCGACAATCTTGATTTGAGTTGGCCGGGGGAAGGTCACTTTTATCCAGAATATAATCTGATCAAACTCAACAAAAGGGGAGGTAAAAATATGAACAAAGCAATTTTAATAGGTAATCTTGGAAGAGATCCTGAAATTAACAACAAAAATGGTATGACCATTGCCAAATTCAGTGTAGCAACATCTGAGAAATGGAAAGATAAAAATACCGGTATGATGCAAGAACGCACAGAATGGCATCACATTACTGCATTCGGCAGGCTTGCTGAAATTTGCAAAAATTATCTTTTTAAAGGCAGGCAAGTTTGCATTGAAGGTCGAATCCAGACTAATTCATGGAAAAAGGATGGTATCACAAGATATTCTACTGAGATAATTGCATCGACAATGAAGATGCTTGGCGCAAGGGTTTCAGAAGAATTTTATGATTCGTCTACTGCATCAGGTATTCCGGAAGACACAAGGTCATCGCATCTGGAATCAAAGGAAGATAAAATTTCGTTCTAAGTCGAATTGTTGTGCATGTTCAGCATCTTCTTTAAACTCTTTTGTATAATTTGGACGTTTGCTTTTTTAAGTCATAAAACAACTCACTTTTTTTGTTAATTGCTCTTGGCATTATGTGCGTTAATATTAAACCACATTAGGATATTTACACAAATCAAATTTTTCGAGTAAGGACGCCTGGATCAATTCCACTATATATCCACAATACATTCTGCCATTCGCTGAAACAGTAGGCACCATTCTGCCGCATAGGGATAAAGAAACACCACACACAAAATGACTGTAAAATCTATATCCCTGCAGGAGGTGCCGGTCGTGTTCAAAAAAATCAAAAAGCGTGATGGAAGTGTCGTTGCGTTTGA
>JABHLN010000109.1 GCA_018693105.1 Desulfobacterales bacterium
GGCGCCGCAAATCCCGAGGAATGAGGCGTACTTATCGTACGCCGCAGTGGCGAGGGATGCAGCACAACGCAGATATTGAACTTTTTACGAAGCCATCAATTTTGATAAGGTACTACAAAATAACATGTTCATCAGCAAGCCATATGGCTGAACGGGTAAAATCGATGAATTTACCTTCATCAACTCCGATTTCCTGCATTGCCTTCTGCCCTTCAGGTGTGGCAACTGCCGAATTCCTTTTTTCAGTATCCCAGATAAATTCAGCGAAAACGTCATAAGGTCCCTTTGAACCACGATATTCCTGCATCATGGCATTACGGGGGTCATTTATTGTATGAGATTGTACGTATCGATTGATCCCGATCAAATCAGCATAACTTTTACATAAAGGTGCATGTATATTCAAATAGTGTGACTGAAAAGCTTCGATGGTCAGTTCCGGGAGCCCTCTGCCAACCCAGATCAATTTGCGCACAGGCCCATCTTCTCTTTTTTCACCTTCAAGTATGACATGATCCTGGGCCCAGAACATTGAAGAATTTGGGATATCAATGAATCGTTTTTCGTCTTCAAAGAGTGCCATTTCAGCTTCCAGCTCTTCAGGGGGAGAATCTTCACCTACAGATCTTTCAATATCTTCTATCCAGAGGCATGCAACACCATCGTATGGTTTCAGAGAATTACGGGTAGAGCGTACCTCTTCTATAAAAGGATCATCTATTTTGTGGAACTGGACATACTTTTTTACCCTAAGTAATTCTGCATTTTTTGCAACAAGCGGTCCATGAGTGTTCAGCCAGTAGTCATGGAATTCATCTTCTGATAAACCCGGGAGTTTATTAAACGCATATACGAGCCTGATCATATAAATACCTCCTTTTAGAAATATATTGTAATATTTAAATCTGGATTATAAGGCAAATTTGGAAAAAAATATTATTTTACTGACATCCGGTATTCCTTTCAGGAAAGCACCTTAAAATCACCACGTTTTCGTTTTTCGTGCTGGTTGTCTGAATGATCAATTTTATCAGGGTCTGTTAACCATCTGAATCTCCCATTAATTACATTCTTTTCAAGGGACTTTCGATACTTTGCATAACTTGAAGGGACCTTTGCTTCAAGTTCTTCCCAGTCAGTATTTATTGCAAATTCAGGGCAGACCATGATACATCGCCAGCAATATATACAAGGATTCTGGAGACGAGGCGGGTCGGCTTCAACATCGATACCACCAACCGGACACTGGTCTTCACATTCTCCGCAGGAAGAACACTTCTCAACATCAATATTAAAAGGAGGAGATATGCTTTTAACAACTTCGTGAGTCATATAGTTTCCCCTATTTAACCATTCTTCTTCAACAGGATCGGGTTCGGGGATCAGTTTTAAATCCCCTGCTGCAATTTTTGTACTTCTTGAAACAATCTCTTCTCCAAAATTATAAGCTTCTTCATATTCTATCTGATCAGGATGACCGGTTGTAAGAGTTGGATGAGGGATATATGGCATTGTTGCATCCGCATAACAGTCAAAATAACCTGAAACAATTGCCCCTTTTTTCTTAAGGTTTCCCGCCATGGAAACAAGAGTTCTTCCTAATATTGAACCGTGTGTACTATAAACAAACCAAAGTTTATTTTTCATTTTCGGAAGATTTTTAATGTAATCACTGACATTAAAAGGTTCCCTGCAATAAAAAACCGGGCACCCAATACCAATAAGATCATATTCTTCTAATGAATAATCTTCTGTTTTACGAATATCAGTCATCTCACAATCCCAACCGGCATCTTTTATGCCATCACAAATTTTCTGACCAATTTTAAGTGTAAATCCTGTCTGGGAAAAATAGATGATTAAAGCTTTCAAAAAACCCCTCCGTTTATTATTTTTTTTCTCTTCTTTTTATCTCTTCAAAAAGAATAAGTTCACCAAGCTGACCCGGCATACACATCACTGCTCTACCTTTATTTATTTTTGATATCTGATGGGTAAACTCTACCAGTACAGGGTTGTCATCAAGCATGAATGTTTCAATATTCATTCCCTGAGCAGTTACTTTTCTTACTTCTGTAAGTGTAGCCTTACATGCGGCAGGACTTATTCCATACATATTCGGCATTTCAACATGAAGCTTTTCATTAATATAGTATGCTGTTGGTTGACCGTCGGTAATTACAATAACCCGGTTATTTCTGTTCCCACTTTTTTTTATAAGTTTCATTGCCAGACGGAGACCACTCTGAAGGTTTGTAAAAGGACGATTCGTATCCCATACAGACAGGGCAAGTTCATTTCCCTTGAGCTCTCTGGCATCAGTAGAAAAACCGACTATATGTATTTTGTCTTTAGAAAACCGGGTTCGTATATAATTATCGAGGGCAAGGGCTACCTTTTTTGCCGCTTCAAATCTTCCTTCTATAGACATGGACCATGAAAGATCTAAAAGAAGGACTGTTGTTGATGTTATAAGTTCTTCACGTTCCCTTACATGAAAGTCATCGGGTGTAAGCTCAAGCTTCCCCTCTATGGTCTGACCGCGTGTTACCGAATTAAGAATAGTCTTTGTTATATCAAGATCAAATCTGTCACCAAAAACATAAGGCTTTGATGTGTCAGGTTCAATTTCTCCGGTCTGTGGGGCATTTCCTATACTCTGCCCCTGACGGTCTCGTTTTACATGACGATATACAACTCCAAAAGCCTTTTCACCAAGATTCCTTACACCTTTTGGAGTCATTGTACCACCGGAATTATCAAATTTTGCTATACCTTCTTCGTCTATAATATTGGGGAGTTCGAGTAAAATATTAAAAGATTTCCCGGCGTTTTCACCAAGAAGTTCACTTATAGTTTTAACATCAATATTCGAAAACTGACCTTGCATTATCTGCTGCTTAAGTTTTTCCATAGATTTCATTCGGCGCATCAAGTCAAGGGCCTGATCAAAATCAAGAAAATCATCACCTGTAAAATATTGGGAATACTCGCTGTAAAACTCGTAAAGATCTTTTATGTCCTTTTCTCTTAGCTTCCAGCCTGATAAAAGCCTCCTGCTGTCACTATTCAAAAAGTCAATTCTATCCAGAGACCTGAGCTTTTCTATAAGGCCATTTGGCAGCTCGTCATATGAAGGCATCTCTTTTGCCTTTTTTTCAAGACGAGTCATATTTTCATCTGCTATAAGGAATTTTAGTTCATCAATAGGTTTATCAAATATCTTTTGTAGACTGTACTTTGAAAAAGATTCACCTATCTGTTGTTGAAGTTTAGTGAGCATCTCTTCAATACCCATAACCTGAAACTCCATGCCGGAAAGTGAAAAACCTTCCCATAACATCTGTGATATAGACATATTGGGGGACATTCCCTTCATAATGTTATCCATAAACATGTCAACAATATCTTTCCGTTTCTTGCTGAAGGGTTCCTGTGAACCATCCCATTTTCCATATTTTATAATTTTCATTTATGATACTTTCATAAAAGTATAAACGATGGCTAAGTATAAATCTTCATATAAAAGACATAGCGGTTGATCAGGAGTGAAGACATACATGTAGTATGTCGAATTTCTGAACAAACGCTATAACGCATTAGATGGAGACTTTTTACGACGCCATCACTTATAAATCAGTCCGCTGCCTTTTATTTCACGGTTAAGTTTATTCGAAAGGTGTAATCCTTCAAGTATAAATTCTATTGCTGATGCAACTAAAGGGGGTGAAGATATATCGGCAATTTTTGCAACTGCATTTTCCATTCCCGGTATTATTTTCAAACCGTCCATATAATTTTCAGAAGGTTGAAGCTGTGAGATTTCAGCAGACATTCCGTTTTGAAACGATTCTACAAGGGTTGAAAGTTCATCAACGTTAAAATATCCGTCAAATACGGCTTTTACAGCATGTTTCACAAGATTTTCAATAATTTCAGATCCATTTGTATCAAGAATATCATATTCCATTTCAAGTTTACCTGTTATTGCGGGATATGTTGATTCTATATCTGAAATTCTCGGGACTATTTCTTTTTCACCAAGATCAAGACACCGTTTTAATGCATTACCCATTATGGCTTCAAAACTCCGTATTGACACACGGCAGCTTACACCTGAATTCTGATTTATTTCTGAACTGCTTCTTGCCTGAAATGTTGTTTCGGCAATAATTTCTTTTATAAAATCAGGGACATCTGAATCATAACCGTTTAAATTCGGTTTTCTGACCTCCTGGTTCATTATTTTGATTTCATCTTTCTTCTCTATTGGATAATGAGTTCGGATCTGCACATCGAATCGATCTTTGAGAGGGGTTATTATTCTCCCCCTGTTTGTATAATCTTCCGGATTTGCCGTGGCTACAATTAATATATCAAGTGGTAAACGAACAGGGAAACCTTTTATCTGAAAATCGTTTTCCTCCATTATATTAAAAAAAGCCACCTGAATTTTTTCTGCAAGATCAGGTAGTTCGTTTATTGCAAATATCCCCCTGTTTGCCCTTGGTACAAGACCGAAGTGTATGGCTTCATCATCGTCAAGAGTTTTTCCTCTTGCAATTTTTATCGGATCAACCTCTCCTATAAGATCTGCTGTGCTTACATCAGATGTAGCAAGTTTTTCAACAAGACGTATCTCTTTTGGAATATATGTTACAGGGAGATCATCCCCCAATTCCTTCAATTTTTTTTTACATTCAGTACAGATTGGCTTAAAGGGATCATCATGGATAGGACAGTTTTCAATAGCTGGTATTTCATCATCAAGAAGATCTGCTATACTTCTAATCAACCGACTTTTCCCCTGCCCTCTTTCACCAAGAAAAACAATGTTATGACCGCATAGTATGGCATTAACAACAGATGGTATAACAGAATCATTATAACCTATAATACCGGGGAACAGTGGTTCCCGATTTTGAAGTTTTTTTATCAGATTGGTTCTCATCTCAGTTCTTACATCGGGCAGTGAGGAGAATTGTTTTTTTAATTCCCCAAGTGTTTCGGCTTTTTTTACTGACATTGGTACTCCTTATAAATACAAATGAATCAAAGGTAATATTTCGATGACGTTGAATAATGCTGATTATGGAAGTGTATTCATTTGCCATCGGTTATACTTTAAAGGATTGAATCATATTTTGATTATCCAGTAAAGAAGGAATATTTATTCCGATGGCAAATTTATGGAGTGGAATTTATTTAAAGGATTTTTCAATAAGTGTTTTTAAATCGGTATTGATTTTCCTTTGAATGATTTTACGAGGGAAAAACCGGTATTTAACAGTTGCGGTTTCGCCGGGGATAAGCTCCAGTGCAGCTTCTTCGCCTTTAAGAGAACCGCAGACAGCATCATAAAGTTCACCTTTCTCAAAATACATCTCACCGGGCGGTTTGCCGGGTAATCTTATTTCAAAAACACATGAAGCTTTTTCCATTTCTATCATTTCCAGAAAACCAATAACAGGTATAGATTTTGTCTGTTTATTCTCTTTCAGTCTATCCAGTACTTCCATGACTGAATCTGCAAATTCATCAGGATCAAACGGTTTTTGATAGAAGCTGATTACATCTTCAGACAGTTTTTCTTTTAGTCTTGATGTTCCATAAGAGGTCATAACAAAACATGGAACATAGGGATGATATTCATTCATATATGAAATAACAACAAGGCCGTTAGCTGAAGGCATCTGTATGTCTGTTACCAGCAAAGATATCGTGTGTGTTTTTAAATATTCGATTGCTTCCTGACCGTCATAAACCTGAATTATCTCTATCTTGTCTTCGTATTTCTCAAAAACTTTCTTTAGGCGCTTCTGAAATATTTTATCATCTTCAGCAATAAGAACTTTATGCATCTAAAACCTCAATTTATTAATATTATGTTAATAAAATATTAATCGACAACTCAATTTTGCGAATTAAATAAAAGGACCTTGCGCAAGACATTCAAACTTTTATAAAATCTATATAATTATTTCTAAAAAAAAGCAAGAGGAGTACATAATGAATAAATATTTCCACAATTGTGAGAACCTGATTATTTTCTACTCAAAAAACTATACTTAATACCTTGATTATAATTAATAATAAAGGTATTTATATACATGATACATACCTTGAAATCATGATGATTACACCGATGTGTTGATTTTAAAATCAACACAAAAAGGATGAAAACAGTATGGGAAAATTATTTAAAAGAAAAGAAGATATAATTCACAGGAAAATTGCGGGGGAATCAATTCTGGTGCCTATTCGGGGTGAACTTGCGGATATGAATAATATATTTTTTCTAAATCCGGTGGCTGAATTTATCTGGGAGCAGTTTGATGGAGAAAAGTCCTTAAATGATGTTTTTAATATGGTTATAGAAGATTTTGATGTTAACAAAGATGAAGCAAATTCAGATTTGAAGGAATTTATAACAGATCTTAAAAATGCCGGCTTGATCGAAGAGGCTGTATAGTAATGAATTGTAATAAGGTAAAATCGCTGACAGACGAAAAATTTTTCCAGATGATCAACCATAAGATGGAACAGGACCGTGTTCCCCTGTCAGGTACAATTGATTTGACCAGAAAATGCAACTTGAAATGTTTACATTGTTACCATGAGCATAATAACAGCGAACTCAAAAAAGAAGACAGTGAACTTGATACTGATAAATGGATATCCATTATTGATGAAATTGCTGAGGCCGGATGTCTTTATCTTTTGATAACAGGCGGTGAGCCGCTTTTAAGAAAAGATTTTATTGAAATATACACCCACATAAAAATACGCGGAATGATTGTAACCGTTTTTACAAACGGTACCCTAATAACTGATGAAATACTGAATCTGTTTACCGACCTTCCCCCCTATGATCTTGAAATAAGTATTTATGGAGCAACTCCGGAGATATATGAGAAGATCACAGGCGTACCCGGTTCTTTTGGAAAATTCACTGAGGGTATAAAAAAACTTATAAACAACAAAATTAAATTCAGCCTGAAAACCGTACTAATGACTCATAACCTGCATGAACACTCAGCCATTAAAGAAATAGCTACCATGTGCGGTGCTGATTTCCGTACTGATGCAGCAATTTTCCCGCGCCTTAATGGTGACATGACCCCTGTAAACCTTAGGGTAAATCCAAAAGAAGCTGTTGAAATTGAACTCTCAGATGATATAATATTAAATCTCTGGAAAGAATATTATAAAGAAATGCAGGGTTCCATTTTTTCTGAAACACTTTATAATTGCGGCGCCGGTCTGACTGATTTTTATATTGATTCCCGTGGTACTCTTCTGCCGTGCGTTATGAATGTTGAGCCGGAATACGACCTTACAAGAGGTGATTTTTTAACAGGCTGGCATAAGGTGATTTCAGGGATCATGAATAAAAAGGTTGATAATGATTTTGTATGTAAAAATTGTGAAAAACTTGTATTATGCGGTTTTTGCCCGGCTTTCTTCAAACTGGAAACCGGCTCTGAAAATATACATTCTGAATATCTTTGTGAAATGGGACAACACCGATATAATATAATTATGAATCAAAAATAGAGAGGTAAACAAATGCCCGATGATAAAAGCAAAGCACCCGGAAAAAAAGAATATAATAAACCGGAACTGAGGACTATTAAACTTGCCGCTGATGAGGTTCTGGCTGTCGGGTGTAAGTTAAAAAAGCCTGATGCGGGAGCCCCAAATTTTGGAAA
>JABHLN010000011.1 GCA_018693105.1 Desulfobacterales bacterium
AATTGCGGCTATGGCCCAACCGGTTATGCCCAGGGAAAACCAACTCAGAAATTCATCAAAATTCAATACGCTATAGACCAGAAGACCAAGACCGAAAAGGCTTGTGAAAATATTGTAAAAAATGGAACTGGTTAGTAATATATTAGTTTCATGACCGCAGCTTTGGCAGATAAATTCATCATATAATTCACCCCAAAAAAATGCACCTTTGACTATTGGTTCTTTTCTACTTTGCATCATCTCAGACTTGCAAATATTGCATTCTCTTTTCCCTGTCTCTGCCATATACTGTTATCCCTCTCTTATCAGCTAACAGGGTCAGCCTGAACCTCCCCCGATTTGAATAGAAGCTATATTATATGAAAACAGGAAGCAATTAACAAGAAAGTTTATACAGGAAATCAAAGACGAAAAACCGGGGCCTTAACTTCCCATGGCATAATTCATTGTAAAAAACATTTGACAAAAAGGGTTATTCACCAGAAGAATAGAGATAGGTTGAATACGTACAAGATAGGTACCGGTAGTTTGTACCACCTGTGGGAACAGGAGGGATATAACAGAGCATGTCCTAAAAGTTAATGCACTTGTGAAAAGTCAAATTGGGATGGCAAAGTAGAAATCTTCATATACAAGGCATAGCAATTGGTCAGGAGTGAAGGCATACATGTAGTATGTCGAGCTTCTGATCAACTGCTATAACGCAGTAGATGGAGACTTTCTACGACGCCATCAAAAAAGGGAGATTGGAATGTATATCAATGGCCAGTGGATCGAAGCAAAAGATAAAAAAAAGTTTTCTGTCTTAAACCCCGCCAACGGGAAAGTTATCGCACAGGTTCCCGATGGTGGAGAAGCTGAAGCCATTATGGCTGTTGCAGCAGCAGATAAGGCTTTCCCAATTTGGTCTTCCCGAACAGCTTATAAACGATCCTCCTTTTTATATGATGCACACAGGCTTATGATGGAAGACCTTGAAAGCCTGGCACAGATCATGACCGAAGAACAGGGTAAGCCCATCCAGTCTGCCAGGAATGAGGTCAGATACGGAGCGGACTTTCTCTTGTGGTTTGCCGAAGAGGTAAAAAGAATTTACGGAAGAACCATTTCATCTTCACGGAGTGACCAGAGATTTATTGTCATAAAACAGCCTGTGGGAGTTGTTGCTGCTATTACGCCATGGAATTACCCCATGTCAATGATCACGAGAAAAGTGGCGCCGGCCCTTGCAGCCGGATGTACAATTGTATTAAAACCTGCCGAAGCTACTCCCATATGTGCAATGGAAATTTTTAAGCTGCTCGAAAAGGCGGGGCTTCCCAAAGGGGTTGCCAACCTGGTCACCGCACTTGATCCGGAACCTGTGGGCAGAGTTTTCACCACAGACAAACGAATTCAAAAACTGACCTTTACAGGTTCCACGGACATCGGGAAAATGCTGGCACGGGAAGCAGCAGGCCAAATGAAACGGATATCCCTTGAATTGGGAGGCCATGCCCCCTTTATAGTATGCAAAGATGCCGACCCGATTCGTGCGGCCAAGGGTCTTTCCCTGGTAAAATTTTTAAATACTGGACAGGCCTGCATCAGTCCAAACCGAATTTATGTCCATTCCACCATGAAAGAATCCTTTTTAAAAATGCTGAAAGAAAAGGTGGACCTTATGATACCCGGGAATGGGATGACCCCCGGGGTTAAGATTGGCCCCCTGGTAAATGAAGCTGAAATTGAAAAAGTAAACAGCCAGGTAAAAGATGCAGTTAATCATGGGGCAACACTTGTCACTGGAGGATTTCGAATAATTGACAATGAGCTGGACAAGGGATATTTTTATGCACCCACCATTCTCGACAATGTGACCAAAGAAATGCGTATTTACAGGGAAGAGACCTTTGGCCCTGTGGCCCCTGTCATCACTTATGAAGATGAAGACGATTTGTTAAAAATGGCAAATGATACAGATTATGGACTTGCAGCCTATGTTTATACCAAGTCCTATTCAACGGCCATGAAATTTTTTGAGGGGCTTAATTTTGGTATCATCGGAATCAATGACATCAACCCCACCTCGGCTGCTGCACCCTTTGGCGGAATGAAGATGAGCGGAATAGGTCGGGAAGGAGCTTTTGAGGGGATAGAAGAATATCTTGAAACAAAGTCCGGAGGATTTTCATTAAACACATGATAAAAAGGAATTTAATTTTATTTATCAAAAAAGCACGGAAGGTTAACAATATCATTGGCCCTTAAATTGTTTTTTTTTAATATGGTCTATCCCGTTATTAAAAGTCCACAAAGCAAAAAGATACAGTTCCGGACGTAAAGGAACAGAGTATCTAGGCCATGGTGCGAAAATTGTATAGAATATGGTGTAATAGAAAATAACTAAAAATACTCGCCAGTCGTATAACTCAAAATTGTTTTTCCCATACCGGTATTTTCTATAAACAAAAAAAACACCGGCAAGAGCAAGAACTAAAATTACCGGTTGCAGTAATTTCATAAACTTCCTTGAAAGATCAGCGCCTGGAGAAGTCAAATACAGAGAAGTTTTAACCGAGTAAATATAAACATCGCCCCGCCCCCTTCCGGTATTTCCACCCACCTGGCTTTGTAAAGTATTCCAGCTCCAAAGATAATAAGGTTTTTCAAACAAATACCAGATTACATATCGAAATGGTCTTTCTTTAAACCTTTCTAAAAAAATTTTACTGAAACTATAAAATGACCCCCCAAATGCAGGTTGCATTGGATCTTCTTTATAAGGCATATATTTCATGTCCGGATTTTTATAAACAAAACCGGGATAAGCCCCGTGTGACAATGTTTGTACAGCCCTGTCGATTCCCTTTGGTGCATCCGGTGAAAGGCTTATATTGTTACGCAGCACCCAGCCAACAGGAAACAAAGAAAATATTGTTATAAATAATAAGGTTTTTGACAAAAATATTTTCCTTCTACTACTTCTGAAAAGAATAAGGAATACAAATAAAAACGGAATGACTATGGCTGTCTGGTTAATTAGGTATGTATATCCAAAAAGTAATCCCGACCCCATAAACAATAGCTTGCTATGTTTTTTTTCAGCAAAAATAAACAGGAATATAGACAATAATAGCGTGAAACTGAAAAGAGTTTCAGTTAAAACATAACTTGTCATTGATATTAAGTGCGGACTTATTGCAACAAGAACAGACGCAAAAAATGCTCCCCATAATGGCAAAAACTGAATACCTATACCAAAGGTAATCAGCACAGCCAGGGCACTTAATACTGCCTGGGCATAAACCACGGTCTTCGTATCGCCGCCAAGAGAATAAACAAGGACTATAAACAAAGGATAGCCCGGGGAACGAAAAGAATCAGGATGAAGTATCTCTGAGTTGTTTGGTATGTCTTTAGAAAAAGTTCCGTTGAAAAGATTATACGCATAAACCAGGTACTGTCTTGCATCAGCTCTGACAGGAATATTAACTATAGTTTTGTTGACATATTGAATGCGCAATTGCAGGGCTAATGCAAATATGATTGACAATAATAATACAATTAATATACGGCCACATTTCTTATTTTCATTCAACATATCACAAAAAATAGATTTAATTATGGATGGGAACTAAAATGCTGAAAATTCATTAAGTAAATTTCTATCTTCAAATTATCGTAATCATTAGACGAGCAATAATCAATAGAATTATGTAATCGTTTTTTGTGGGCTGTATCTGCTTTGAAGCTGTCAAGTATAAGACAGGGTCTGCTTTAGACATTTATCCAATATTTCAGGGGGTATACTTTATAGAAGTGAATTGTGAGTTCGGCCGGATTCCATCTTTAACTCAAAAATTCCCCCGGCCGAAATAAGCCTTTCCGGCTTTATAACAAAATTACACTTTTTCGATCAGCACTGCATTTGCGTTTCCAAAACCGCCGCACAAAGTGGCCAATCCATATTTTTCATCGGGATAGTCAGTCTTCATCCGATTAAGAAGCGTTACGATAATACGGGCTCCGGATTGTCCAAGCGGATGACCTAAAGCCATTGCGCCGCCCCAACTATTCACCTTATCAAACGGAGCATTTTCATTATCCAGTTTCAGCTCACGAATTACAGCAAGAGACTGGGATGCAAAGGCTTCGTTAAGTTCAATAACACCGATATCAGAAGGTCCCAGTCCGGTTTTCCTGAAAAGCTGTCCCACAGCATCGATTGGTCCAACACCCATAATAGTCGGATCGTTACCCGCCTGGGTACCAAAGCTGTACTTGTAAGAATATGATAGACCAAGTTCATCGGCTTTTTTCCGGCTCATCATAAGCAAAACAGAAGCGCCTGCAGTCAATGGTGAAGAAGTGGCAGCAGATACGACACCGCCCTCTTTGAAGGGAGATTCCATGAGCATCATTTTCTCTTCATTGGGATTATCTCGGATCCACTGGTCGTTTTCCACAAGAAATTCGGTTCCATCTTCCTCTTTTCCCATAACCGGTATTATCTCATTTTTAAATTTTCCTTCATCACGCGCTTTGGCAGCCAGTCGATTTGAGTTTGCTGCGAATTTGACCATGTCCTCTTTTGAAACATTGTACATCTCAGCAACTTTTTCCGCTGTGTTTCCCATGGGAAGTTCAACAGGGTTTAAAATCTCCCATAAGCGCGGGGGGAAATCTATGTTCGTACCCATACCCACCTTTTCCATATCTTCTGCGCCACCGGCCAGCATGATATCGTTTTCTCCGGAGACAATAGACCTTGCAGCATTCATGACTGCGGTCATCCCGGAGGGACACTGATTAGTTACTGTTTGTGTCGGTACGCTGAGAGGAAGACCTGAGGCAAGCCAGGACATTCTTCCCAAATCATTCTGCATACCGGAAGGGTTAGCGGTACCAATAAAGGAACCTTCGACATCTTCCGGTTTTACTTTCGGATTTCTTTCAAAAATAGCCTTATAGACTTCAGTCAGTAGTTCGTCTGGACGAACATCTTTAAACCACCCCTTTTCTGCGTGGGCTCTTGCGTTAGGAGTTCTAACACCATCAATAAATACACATTCCTGTAATTTTATCATTTTTTATTCTCCATAGTATTAATATGAAATTTTCTATCAATATAGTCTGGAATCAGGTCGTATCAACCCGGCGAAAGTCATTTAACCAATTTTAAGTCTTAATTCGTCCCGATTCTTTAAAAAACAAAATAAAGAATTTTCAGTATCACAAAAAAAACTACCGGTGTCAATGTGATGCTCTATTTAACTTTTTATGATTATTATGAATGATCCTGTTTAGTTCCGGCAAAGACTGCCTCCGGTTTTTATTTCCGGTCAACGCCACTCAACATCAGGCTGGTTACGTTCAATCAGATGCCTGTACTTGATATTCTGATACCCCATGGTCATGGAGCCATAACATTTATTCTCTTTGGGAATACCCAGCCAGGCTTTTAATTTCCTGTTATTATTCACCGTGTTTTCCAACCAGGAGTTAAAACAAACACCAACACCCAAAGTATGGGCCATCAAAGAACAATGATAAAGTGCCGCTGCACAATTAAAAGCAGGGCTTCCGTCCCAGGACTCAGCATGTGTCAGGATTATGGCCCTGGCATTATGCAGCATGGGATCTTCGCCCTTATCTCTTTGTTTTTTTGCATGAACGATAGTCGGACCATAAGTTAAGAGCTCCTGAATTTTCCTGCGCCCCATAAACAAGGAGAAAAGATAGGCGAAAGGTTTTTTTTCTAATTGCTTGAAAAACTTCGCATTAAAATTAAGGATTCTTTTGCTCAATTCATCAATTTCATCAGTAGATGTTAAAACTATATAGTGAACTCGCTGGCTGTTCGTTCCGGTGGGAGCATACCTTCCGGTATTAATTATTTGTTCAATCACCTCTTTTGGTATGGGATCATCTTTGTACTGTCTTACGGACCGCCTTTCCCTCAACAGTTGCATCAGCGCCTCGGGAGACACTGGCGTTGTTTTGCCTACGGTTAGCTCCGGGGCCACCGCTGTTTTCTTTTGGACAACAGCATTGACAGGGCATACTGAACCGCAATGGCCGCACTCAACACACCAGTCTCCATGTTCAATAACAGCTTTATCATTCTTCATGCCCAGAGTAAAAACAGGACAGGCCTTTACACAAATCCCGCAGCCGGTACAATCTTCGATGCTTATTTCAGGGGGATTATTCAACTTACTCATCTTTTCATCTCCTTAAACTAACAGGTATTCGTTAGTTTACTTTCTATTGGACACTATATTGTAGATTGATAATTACTCGTTTTTACAGTCAAAAAAACATATGGGACATGGAGCTGTATGTCAATGTCAATTTACCAGCCACCCCTATTGTAATATTCCAATTTAATGAAGTAAAAGGCAGTTAATGGTAAAACATTAACTGCCTTTTGTTTACAATAATTTTGAATAATTAATTCTGCTGATTTTTAAAACGTATTACTATTTCTTTTTAAATCTACTTGTCATCATCCTGAACATTTCTACCGGAAACAACAAAAAATGCATCCAGTCGGCGAAATTACCTTTAAAAATCATGTTTAATGACATTCTCCACATATTTTTAGGGGTGGGGATAATTAATGATTTTTTCGGAGCATTGTCCATTTCATATCCGGCATCATTGTGAAGCTTTTCTAAAAACAGCAGCTCATCAGATAAATCCACACGGTTTGCTGTTCCGTCTAACGACCGGTAACAAATTTTACCTTCCTGGTTAATAATAAATGTTGCCGGCTTTGCAATTCCGTTGTGCTCAAAGGGGTTTGTGAGGTGATATAAATCAATAACATGTTTATCCTCATCACATAAAAGCTTATAAGGCAGTTTCATTTTTTCAATTAAATTTTGTGATTGTTTAAGAGGATCAACTGATATTGCAAAAACCTGTGTATTAAACTTCAAGTATGTATCATATTTTTTTTGAATTTCTGCCAACTGGCGGATGCAAAAGGGTCACCAATGTCCCCTGTAAAATAAAAGCTTCACAAAGTGACCTTGTTTCAGAGCCTCACTCAGAAGGAAAGGCTGATTGTCCGAGGTTAGGGTTTGAAAATCCGGCGCATCCTGTCCTATATCGGGAACTGATATACTCATTCTGTCCTCCCTATGTGAAATGATGGCGTCGTAAAAATCTCCATCTACTGCGTTATAGCGGTTGACCAGAAGTTCGACATACTACATGTATGCCTTCACCCCTGATCAACCGCTATGCCTTGAATATGAAGATTTCTACTTAGCCATATAATAAAATCCAGCAGTCCCGCTATAGTGGGATTACTACGCCATGGCTATTTTATGAATCGTAATTGGCACGTCTTATCGCCATTTGCTATGGTCCCCAAAAGGTCCAACCTTCCACCAAAACTTTCGGCAATTCCTCTATCCCCTTCCATTGCAATATCACAAAGTCTTCCAATTTCTTCATCAGTACAGCCAAGCTTCTGCCAGGCAGAAACAAGTGGGCAATATCCAAAGTCTACCGAAAGTTTATTATCATTTGATTCTAATATTTTCATATCAAATATCATTTGTGCGGGTTTTATGAATAATTTTTTTTTCAATCCTTTTAAGCTGCTTGTTCCGGTTAAATCAACTAATTCCTTACCGTGCATATTTCCGCATTCTCTAACTGCAGGATATCCGATATCCTCCCACTTAACACCCTTCTTTTCTGCTTCTTTCAATAACAAATAAAGCCATGTTGCCCTATGCTCCATCATTCCTCTGATACCTTTTAATAAAAAGTTATTTCTCTTCGGTACATTAGTGATTTTACTCATTCAAACACCTCCGAATTTAAGTTATAGTACCCAGGATTCATTTGCACATTTTAATCTTTACAAGAGGTCGGGTTAACTTTTAAAACATTAACTATTTTGTGGTTACAAGAAGTTTGTAGATTGTGAAAACGTGATCTCGCTTTTTCTCAACGATATACTTTCTTGCGATGAGCTACCTTTACTACCCAAACGGTAAGCTCTTCATCCTGTATGGAGTATAAAATACGATATTTCCCCTGACGTATGCGATACCGTTCCTGTTGTGTTAATTTTAAGGAACCTTCAGGTCGAGGGTTTTCTGATAAGGAGTCAATTCTTTCAAGGATTCTTGTCAATTCTTTTTTAGGTATCGATTCAAAATCTTTCCAAACTGATTTTTTGAAGAAAATTCTATATGCGGCCATCTTTTTTCAGCCTCTTGACCATTTGCTCATAGCTTATAACAGGTTCATGGACTCTTTCATTAAAAGCTAAGAGATCCTCTGCATCCTCAGACAAAGCTTCTTTGATGGCTTCATTAATTAGTTCTGACATTGATCGAGACGTTTCAAGAGCTTTAATTCGTAACGCCTGGTGCAACTCGGGGTCTAAGTAAACTGTTGATCTTTTGGATAATGTTGCCATGGTGTCACCTCCTTTTAAACATAACAACACCATAACACCATAGCGTCATAATGTCAATGTGTTGCTTTATCCCCCCAAATGTCTCTTAACCGGCTATCACGACCGCAATTCCAGCGATAAGCTTTGTAGCGAAACGGGCTTTTTTTATAAAAGTCCTGATGGTAACTTTCATTACCTTTAATTGGGTAAAAGGTTGATGCATTTAAAATCGGCGTTACAACTTTTTTGTCGGGAAATTTTTCTTCAACTTTCCTTTTAGATTGTTCAGCAATTTTCTTTTCCATTTCATTTGCTACAAAAATAGCACTTAAATAACTTGGCCCTTTATCACAAAACTGACCTTTTGCATCAAATGGATCAATATTAACCCAGAAATAATCTAACAACTCTTTATAACTCACCTTGTCAGGATCATATGTTATTTCAACAGCTTCAAAATGACCTTCATGGTTGCCGTTATAGATCGGGTTTTTTAAAGTTCCACCTGTAAACCCGGGGATCACATCGGTTACACCCTCGAGTTTTTCAAAATCTGACTCCATGCACCAAAAGCACCCTCCGGCCAATACGGTTTTATCAGCTACCGCATTAGAAACACAGGACAGCGTGATTGTTAAGATTAAAAACAACAGTAAGTTTTTCATAGCACCTCCTCCTTTTCTATTTTTTACTATCTGCTGTTACTACCTTATCCACCCTTTTCTTTCGGTAAGTTTTGAATACCAGATCAAAAAAACCGCCACCACTACAGGCATCAGAACAATCCCCAGGATCTCACCTATTCCGAATTCGATACCGATGCCAAGGGTATTGATCATTGTCACAATCACGCCAAGTAGCGATGCGATAAACAAATAGCAGGCAGCCGATTTCTTCAGCAAAAGCAGAAAGCAGCCAAGGGAACCGCCAAAAACGGCTATGGCAAAACCGACCGTGGCCCAAATTGGTCGGCCTTCAATTATCATGCGCTCTGACTCCCGATATACATTGAGTGCATCCGGATTCATCTGAACAATGAAATTTATTGCACCCATTACATTCCAGACCAGTGCCACAGATCCGATTACCCAAAAACTCCAGTGAATACCACCAACGTTTTCATCGCTCACAGCATCCCCCTTATTCTTTTTTATACATTTTCCAGGATAACAAACGCCACTTTTTTAATATTACCATGATGGGATTGAATGATATAATATCATACCTTTCAGAATCATGCTTGTAATTTTCCTTTAAACTGAAATAATATTGGAACTGACGATGAGTCAACATTGGGCTTTTTATGAAGCCATCAACTTTGATGGGCTCGTAAAAAGTCACCTTTGAATGGCAAAGTAAAAAGTTCAAGATCAAGGCGTCGCAAATTCCGAGGAATGAGGCGTACTTATCGTACGCCGCATTGACGAGGGATGTAGCGCAACGCAGATATTGGGCTTTTTACGAAGCCATCAACCTTAATTGATAAGATGAAAGGAATAACCAATGCCATTTGCCGCAACCAAGGATAATATTCATCTATACTATGAAACGATCGGCGAGGGAGAACCGCTACTGCTGGTTATGGGACAGGGAAGCGATCATCGTGGCTGGGATGGTGTACGCGATGACTTTGCTTCAAAATTCCAGGTAATCGTTTACGATCACAGGGGTACGGGTCAAAGCGACATGCCTGAACATCCACCCTATTCCACTCAAAGCTTTGCACAGGATGCAGTAGCTATTCTTGATCATTTGGGCATCCAGCGCGCCCATGCATACGGGATCTCCATGGGCGGTCGAGTTTGCCAGTGGTTGGGACTCGACCATCCTGACCGGATTGGGTCGCTTGTGCTCGGCTGCACTACACCGGGTAATCTGCATGGAGTAAAGAGGCCGCCTGAAGTGGATGACGCTCTTTCCAGCGCCGATTTTGTCAGGATGATGGATACGTTAGTATCGTCTGAATGGCTGGCGTCCAATCCCGAATTCCTTGAGAATATGGCCGAAATGGCCAAAAATCCAATTCCGCAGTATGCACAACAGCTTCATTACCTCGCCAGTGAAGGTCATGAGGCGTGGGACCTGTTGCCCGCAATTACTGCCCCGACGCTGGTCATTCACGGCAGTGACGATCAGGTGAACATGACAGCAAACGCACAACTACTTGCTGATCAGATCCCGGGTGCCGAGTTATATATTGTAGAGGGTGGTCGACACATATTCTTCGAAGAGTTTCGCGAAGAGTCCAGCCGGGTCGTGAACGATTTCCTGGCACGTCATCCCTTGAGCTGATAAGATATCACATGTCATGAAGCGTTTAATTCCAGTTTGAGATGGTGTGTTCCGGTGGTTTTATTATAATTGGGAGCTGCGATCAGTTATATTTCAGAACTTAAGAAAGTGGCAATATCTTCAATGCAGTCATTTGCGTATTTCCAGACACCTACTTTATCTAAAAAAGCATGGTTTAGGCCATTATATCGAATGGCTTTTACCTGGACACCCTCATCTGACAGTTTTTGAGCGAAGGTCTCTCCGTCGTTCATAAAAGGACAGAATTCTGCTGTTACAACCAAAGTCGGCGGCATTACTGTCATGTCATCGGCCAGGGCCGGGGAGCAATATGGATGAGATAGCTGCTTTTTGTTTTTGACATACAGCCTGGCAATCATATTAAAGTGAGCCATTTCGAAGTTTGGATCCTGGCATGATGCAAAGATATTTGTTACCGCATACAGGAGTATCTGTCCCACCAGTTTTGGCCCTTTCCTCTCTATCGTCATAAGACAGCAGGCAGCGGCTAAATTTCCACCGGCGCTGTCTCCCCCGACTAATATCTGATTGGGATCTCCCCCGATCAGGGCTGCATTATCAGCAGTCCAAAGAATGCTGGCATAAGCGTCTTCCAAGCCTATAGGGAATTTGTGTTCCGGAGCCAGACGATAACCAACGTTGATTACGACGCACTTTGCCCTGTCAGCGATTCCTCTGCATATATTTTCTACTGCATCCATAGAACCGCCGATCCAGCCGCCACCGTGATAAAAGATGAGTATTGGCAGATTCTCACCTTCCGGGGAATAAACACGGATGGGGACGTCTCCATTTGGACCGGGGATATTATAAGCCCGACTGGTTAATGAAGACCGTGCGATGTCTTTATTAGGGTGCCCCATGGCTTCCCGTATTTTTTTTACCGGGATGAGGAATTGGGGGATAATTTTTAAGACTATGGGATTGAATGCTTTGCCGGCTTTTTCCATTTCCTCAATATCTTGTTTCACTTCAGGAAACGGAACTCCACCTGTTTGTCCGTTGGGCCCATCTTTTATGATCAGTGGCATCTGTGATCTCCATATGTTAATTATAGAGAAGTGGAATTTTTAATACCCGCTATCTCCTTTAATTGGAAACTTACCGGGTGCAAATCGTGTCCATTGAATTAATGATTTTACCGGAACGTAATACTCAATTTCTCCATAACTTACATACAAAATTTCACCGGAAGTCATGCCGCACAGGATTAAATACCAATCACCAAAACCCACACCTGTATACTTTTGACTAAAAGGGTTTTTGCAGGCGGGATCAAGAATGGGAATTGCAAAATTTCCATCAAGTGAGAATTGTTCCTTTGTGCCGCTTCCACCATTTAACGACCATTTGCATAGTCGCTTATCCCCTTGAAAAAGTCCGTTCTTGTCAAGGCGGATAGAGTTTTTATTATCAGTGACTATGGTATTAAGTAAAACAACAGGAACCAGTTTATTCAAGACCTTCTTTTTGTCCAAATAGTAACATTCCTTTTTATCGTCTGCAGCAATAATAGTAGCAGTACAGATTATAAATAAAGTTGTTAAAATTGCTATTCGACGAATCGCTTTCATAGATTTATTGCCTAACCGAACAACCTTGGGCAGAGTTAATAAAAGGCCTGTTTTGGAGCCATTTAATGTTTTACCAAGATGTTAACGTGGCCCGCCCCAATTCCAGGTATTTTTCTACTTCTTCAACGCCGCCGCACCAGCCAGGGCAACCTCATTATCATTTTCTACGCTACTGCCGCTGACACCAATAGCGCCAATAATGTTTCCATTTTTGTCTTTTAAGGGCAGGCCACCAGGGAAAGTAATTAGTCCACCATTTGAGAACTCGATGTTATACAAAGACTTACCGGGCTGTGAAAGCTCACCTAATACCCCGGTGGGCAAGTTGAAAAGGCGTGCTGTTTTCGCCTTCTTTATTGCAATATCTATACTGCCCAATAAACCACCGTCCATGCGGACAAATGCCTTAAGGTTCGCCCCGACACCCACAACGGCAATGTTCATAAATGTTCCCTGCTTTTCAGCTTTTTCCCGAGCTGCTGAGATAACGGCTAAAGCCTGTTCTATCGTGATATCATTATTTCCTCCGGCAATCGCTGAACCTGTAACCCCGAAAATGACCGAAAAGAACATTATGGACAATAGAAAAATTGTTTTAATTCGGTTTGTATTGTTTTTTATTGGCATCTGATTATTCTCCTCGTTTTTTCTTTAGTTTTAATACTGCCCCTCCCTGCAATCAATAATATTGATGAACTCGTAAAAAGTATTAACGATGGCTAAGTAGAAATCTTCATATACAAGGCTTAGTGGTTGATCAGGAGTGAAGGCATACATGTAGTATGTCGAACTTCTGGTCAACCGCTAAAACGCAGTAGATGGAAACTTTTTACGACGCCATCAATTATCATATAGTAAAAGATGAAGACCCTTTGTGTTTATTCTATCCAGTCCTCTGTTTTTATTCTATCCAATCTATGGCCGCTTTGGCACGGGGTACCGGAGTATCATATTTTACTTTCGGATATCCTACACAGATACTGGTTACAATTTCATACGGATATTCAATCTTCAGTAATTTTTTTATTGCCGGTACAAAGGGCGCTGTACTGGCAATGAATCCGATGTAACAGGTTCCCAGGCCGAGACTGTGGGCAGTTAAAATAAGGTTATGAGCTGAAATGGCCGCATCTATATCAGGTTTGCTGATACCCCTTTTATCTTTTAATACATGGATGACTACCGGTGCATCAAAGGTAATGACCCCTTTTGTCATGCGTACTTTTTCCATGGCTGCGATGGGCCTCTGGTCCCAGTTATTTGGTGAAGTTACGCTTAATATTCCAATCAAAGCTTTCCGCCACCAATTCTGGCCTGCATACAGCCATTTAATTCTTTCCAGGAGTTTAGCGCACTTCTGGTCCACCGTACGATTGACTTCTCTGTTGCTGACCACAATAAATTTAAAGGGCTGACCATTTCCGGCTGAAGGCGCAAATCTTGCCGCCTCAATAAGACGTTTGATGAGATCTTTTTCAAGCGGCTTGTCTTTAAACATACGGACACTTCGTCTTCGGTAAATTACTTTCTCAGTTTCGGTTAGATCATTTTCTATTTCTTCAAAATTTTTATTTAGATCATTATTTCCGAAAGGACTGGGCAGAGACATTTCACCCCATCTGTCTTCCGGTGTTTTGTAGCGCCCTTTAATAACCTTGTATTCTCCACGTAAGCGAATGCAGTTGGCCGGGCAAACAGCTTCACAGTTGTTACAACCGATACAGGCGAGTTCAATACCACTTAACCCGGTGGCAAATGGTTCATCTTTTTCCTCATTCCATTGAAGACAGGATGTCGGGCAGGTTTGAACACATGCCTTACAGTGAGTACATTGATCAGGTTCATATTCAAAACGGAAAAATTGAGTTGGAGGCATATGCGCAAATGAAAATTTTTCGAAAAATGAATTCATCATATCCATGTCCTTTATATTTTAAAAAATATTTAATGAAAATTATCTATTGTTTATTACAGGGACGGTAATTGTGTTATTTGCGCGTCGATCGAAAAATCTGCATACAAACGGTTTGTTTTGATCATTTTTTAAATAAGGATAAGAACTCGCTTTAATAGCAAAAAACATATGAGACATGGGGTTGTATGTCAATATCAATTTTGTCACATGATGTTAAAGCTCAGATAATAACAGAACTAAAAAAGTGAAGTGTACTCTTGATCATTAATCAATATATTATTTGTTTTTCAATGTTTCAGTTTTAACGACACTTTTTACTTTAATTCCATATCGTATCACATGAAATTAAGATAATAACTCGCAACGGTTGTTTCATGCTGGAATGTCCAGCCCAGGATACCATTCCTAAAAAGATAGTAAATTATTTTCTTTTTACCTTTTCCGGAAGAATCATCCAGTGAAAACTCTACTTTTACTACAACTTCTTTTGATGTGGAGAAATTAAAAATAGGATAACTTGCCTTTACAGAATGAATATTCACCTTGGTACTTGTGGCTGAATCCACAGCTTTGCTCAGCTTATCTTCATCACCTGTATCATAAGCAGACTGAACCTTCTCCGAAACATGCGGAGCGTACTCCGATAGCAATTGCTTATTTATGTCTTTCATCAATTCCTTATCACGTTTCATATCACTGAGCGGCATAATCCTTACAGCAACAATCCCTATTAAAACAACCACGGCGACAACAGCCTGCCATCCTTTCAGTTCAAACTTTACTTCCGACATATTTCACCTCCTTAATCTGCTTTTTTGAGATGGGTTCTATCTGTTAATAAGTTTTAAAATTGTTTTAGAGCAATACTCTCCTACATCTGCAAGACCATCTACAGGTAGAAATAAACGAGCATTATTTGAGTATAAGCAGGTTACAGAAGCGGGAAAATCATCATCTGCCTCATAGAAAATATAGCACAGGGCAATTTTCGGCAAAGGGTATATGACAAAGGAAAAATCTCCGCCTGTACCATCAGGTGATTTTTCCCCCTTAAGTGTTTCAGTGATTATTGGGATAGACTCTTTGATTTTGTTCACATGGGGGATAAGAAGTTGTTCTGTATGTGTAGTAAAGGCTCCCACATAAGGCATACTGTCCGGGAACTCTTTAAACGCTTTTAACGGCTCAACAACGCATAGATCAGGTCGGGCATTCAAGGTATAAAGAGATATTAAAATACCAAACACGGAAGAGTGTTCTTTATCACCAAGAGTAATCCCTTCCGGTTCTATCAGACATTTTTCTCCAAATGCATCAAAAACAAATTTCTCTCCATCCTTTTCCCCCGGAAGGTTCTCTGCAAGTTCTTCCGGCAGATTATCGTATAGCTGTTTAAGATTATCCTGAACAATTAATGCATAATTGTCTGTCATTTATCATCCCCGGTATTATTTAAAAAAGCGGTATGGGGGCATTTTGAGATAGCTTCTATTCTTTTTTGTTTTCTAACTTCCTTTTACGCTGCTTGTAGTAAGGATCATTAAAATTTATTGTTTCAGGATCCATAAGCCAACGGAATTCGCCCCGTGCTTCCGCATCTTTTAAGGCTTGTAAGTATCGGGCATAATTTTCCGGAGCAAGGCTTTCATACCCTGCCCAATCTGTCTCTATTGAACAAGTGGGACATACATTTATGCAATGAAAACAACATATACAAGGATCCTGTATCTTTGGAGGATCAGACTCAATATCGATGCCGTTTACAGGGCAGGCATCCTGACAATCTCCGCATTGCACACAGGTTTCCGAATTTATGGAAAGGGGAGGCATAACCTGTAATAGAAAATCATTTGTTATCATTTCTGCTTCCCCGGGAACCCATTCTTCCGGTACCGGAGCAGGCTTTTCAATACAGCTTGTATCACCGTCGGAAACGGCCCGGCCGCATTGGGCGACCTTTTTCCCAAAAGCTTGTGCTTCCTGAAGATCCTGGTCGTCAGGATGGCCGGTAGTTAAAGTCGGGTGAGGATAAAACGGCAGGGTACCGTCAGCATAAGTATCATGATATCCGATAACCCTGATCCCTTTCTTTTCAAGACTTTCTTTCATGGTATAGAATATCACACCCATCACCGAGCCATGTGTGCAGAAAAGAAACCAGTTTTTGTCATTTAAATCGGGCAATTCTTCAATAAAGCTGCGAACATTTTCAGGCTCCTTGTAATAAAATACAGGACAGCCGAGACCGACAAGGTCGTATTGATCCAGCTGCTTCATGTCCACACCGGCAAGGTCGGTAATTTCACAAAACTCAATCTCATCCTTTATACCATCACGGATGTATTCTGCTACTTTTCTTGTGTTACCTGTTTGAGAAAAACAAATAATCAATGTTTTCATAATTGCCCCCAAAAACTATATCTTGATATATTTTATGATAGTTTCTACTTCTTTTTTTTGGGATATCCCACCGACTGCGATAGAACAATCCTCTGCTCCGGCCGCAGCTTCATAGCCTTTGCAAGGGCCGGTCTGTCAACCGACCCGCGCACAACAGTGGCTAATCCTTCAGAGGCACAGTAGAGATAAACATTCTGGCTGATAAAGCCGGTGTCGGCAGCAGAAATGAAAACCTTTGCTTCTTCTTCCGGAATCGGGATCTTTGAAAAATCAGCAACAAAGATGAGGTTAACCGGTACCTTTTTAACAAACGACTGAGTCCCTGTCAGAGACCGGATATCATCTTTAAGAATCGGATTTAACGCATGTGTAATTGCATCATAAAGATAAAGGCCATCGGCGGTAGAGACATATATGTCGATCTCCTTCCAATTCTTGGCTGATGGTGCAGTACGCTTCCCCGTACCCTGACGATTTACTCCAAACGCCGCCCAGAGCAAATTTGAAAGCTCCTGATCAGGCAGCTTTTCAGAGCTGTATATGCGTGAAGTCTTTCTATCTTTTAACACCTGCATCAAAGGTCTACCTATGTCCATTTGCGGTTCCATAAGCTTAACCGGCTTGAGTTCCTCCCCGAATGTTAGAACAGGGCATATAATTAAAATAACCAATATCAAAAAAGCGGCTTTAAGCAATCTTATGTTCATGACGGTCCTCCATAGAGTTATGTCTATTACCATTTTAAACTCTGACAAGTTTCATTAACGGTTCAAAAGAATATAATGCCGGTCTTCTTCCAGATGCTTCTTCTAATGTCTGAATCAAATTGTTTTCTAATAGTGCCCTTGTAAATCTAGCAGCACTCGCTGTGGGAATATCACTGCGGGTTGTAAATTTGTTATTTCGAAACACTGGGTTTGTGAATACAAAGTCCAATGCGTTGACACTCCACTTAGAAGAGAGAACATCTGAGAATACAGTTTTCATTTCTTCGTAAAGTGTTCTTATGCTCTCCGCAATAGAGAGGTTTTTGATGGCTTGCTGTTCTACAGCTTCCAGAAAAAAAGAGCACCAGGCTTCCCAGTCTCCATACTTAGAGACTTTCCTCATCGTATCAATATAGAGATCTTTATTCTCTTCCAGATATCCACTTATGTAAAAATGAGGTGCAGATATTGTTTTTGAAGACCACATCATCAACGTTATCAACATACGTCCAATACGACCATTGCCGTCTTCAAATGGATGCAATGCTTCAAATTCAATATGGGTAATACCTGTTTTAACTAATGCTGGATGTGTGCTCTGACCTATATATTGAAACAGCTTTTCCAAACCATCCTGCAATCTTTCAGGACTAATAGGAATGAATAGTATTTCTTTCTTTAGCTTATCAGCTAGATAATTTTGCTGGTTCTTAAAACTACCTGGGGATTTTGAAGCACCCCGACCAAGAGACAGCATCCGCTGATGGATGCCCTTAATCAGGGATTGAGATAATGGATAACCATCTTCCATTGCTTTTTGTGTGACCTTCAATGCCCTTTGATAAAGAATAGTCTCGATAATTTCAGATCTTACCTTTGTAGTGTTCCCTGTTTCAGCGTCAAGATCCGCCTCATATTTAAGAATTTCATCCATGGTACTTACCGTACCCTCCATTCTTGAGGATATAACAGCCTCTTGATTGCGTAGAGGAGCTAACAGTATTTCACTGTTGTGCATATTTTTTAACATTTGGTCATAACGAGCCACAGCGTCAGTTGCTTTTATTAATGGGTCTAGAAACTGCCCATAATCCAAACTGTTTGGTGGGAATTTGTCGTAATGATAGTCAACAGCATTTTCTATATTGAGTTCCATGTCTTCTCCTGCATTTTTGACATCAACTTTTTTGTAATTCTTAACATCAAAGTGGATAGTTGTCAATATTTATCTTAATTTGAGAGACAAACGGAATAGGCATTAAAGGATTCAGATCAAAACCATTAGTCTCTCACATTCTGGTTTTTTTGAGAGACAAACGGAATAGACGTTAAAAGATTCAGGTCAAAACCATTAGTCTCTCACATTCTGGTTTTTTTGAGGGACAAGCGGGAAAACATTCTCAAAAAGGAGTCAAACGCAAATAGTCAGCCGAGGATTTTCTATTCGGCGGAATTAGCCCTGATAATCATTGAGCATTTCCTTTACAGCAGCATGTAACAATGGGGTCGCAAAAAGTATAACGGGTGGCTAAGTAGAAATCTTCATATACAAGGCATATCGGGTGATCAGGTGTGAAGGCATACATGTAGTATGTCGAACTTCTGATCGACCGATATAACGCAGTAGATGGAGGTTTCTACTTAGCCACCGTTGAAAAAAGTCCGGCTTTTAGAAACTCACGGTTAAGCCTGGCAATATTTGTTATTGAAATCTCTTTCGGGCAGTCGGCTTCGCATTCTGCTTCGTTTGTGCAGTTTCCGAATCCTAATTCATCCATTGTTTTCACCATGGAGATGGCACGTTTTGCGGCTTCGGGCTTTCCCTGGGGTAATAGTGCAAGCTGGGAAATCTTTGCTCCAACGAAAAGCATTGCCGAAGCATTAGGACAGGATGCTACACATGCCCCGCAGCCGATGCAGGCTGCTGCATCCATGGAAAGTTCAGCCGTATCATGAGGTATAGGGATAGCATTTGCATCGGGTGCTCCACCGACATTTGCGGAGATAAACCCTCCTGCCTGAATAAGTTTATCAAGCGGGCTGCGATCGACAACAAGATCCTTTATTACCTTAAAGGCTCTTGACCGCCAGGGTTCTACTACTACTACATCATTATTGGAAAAATGTCTCATATGGAGCTGGCACAAGGTTGTTCCCTGTTCCGGGCCATGGGCCCTGCCGTCAACAACACAGCCGCACATACCGCATATACCTTCACGGCAGTCATGGTCAAAGGCTATGGGGTCTTTACCTTCAAGTATAAGATCCTCATTTACAACATCGATCATCTCAAGAAATGACATGTCGGTTGAAATATTTTTTGCCTGATATGTTTCAAGCTTTCCTTTTACATCCGGTCCCTTCTGACGCCAGACTTTCAATGTCAAATTGATATCTTTTTTAGTCTCTGAATTTGTCACTTGTAGCTCCTTTGTGTTAATTCAACATTTTCAAAAACCAGCTCTTCCTTGTGAAGTGCCGGTTCGGAATCAACACCTGTAAATTCCCATGCAGCGACATGACTAAAGTTCTCATCATCACGTTTTGCTTCATTTTCCTCTGTCTGGTGTCCTTCATTAAAATGACCGCCGCAGGATTCTTTTCTTGAAAAGGCATCACGAACCATAAGCTCGCCGAATTCAAGAAAATCAGCAACACGCCCGGCTTTTTCCAGGCTCTGGTTAAACTCGCGGCCGGATCCTGACACAGAAACATTTTCCCAGAACTCTCCCCTGAGTTCCGATATCATGGTCCCGGCCTTTTTAAGCCCTTCATCGTTTCTTGCCATTCCGCAATATTCCCAGAGAATACCGCCAAGCTCCCTATGAAAGTCATCAACTGTTCTTTTCCCGCCTATAGACAAAAGCTTTTTTATCCCTGTTTTCACCTTTTCCGATGCCTCTTTAAAAGCCGGGTGGTCTATGGAAATCTTTTTATCAGAGCCCTCTCCAACAAGATATCCGCCTATTGTATAAGGGATAACAAAATATCCGTCAGCAAGCCCCTGCATAAGAGCGCTTGCACCGAGCCTGTTTGCCCCGTGATCTGAAAAATTGGCCTCGCCGAGAACAAAAAGACCGGGAAGGTTGCTCATGAGATCATAATCAACCCAGAGTCCTCCCATTGTATAGTGAACAGCAGGGTAGATCATCATGGGTGTTTCATAAGGATTACTGTCAATAATTTTTTCATACATCTGGAAAAGGTTGCCGTATTTTTTTTCTATTACATCCTTCCCGTCCCTTTTTATGGCATCTTCAAAATCAAGATAAACAGCAAGGCCGGTTTCCCCTACACCTTTTCCCATGTCGCACTGGTCCTTGGCATTTCGTGATGCCACATCACGGGGAACAAGATTGCCGAAACTAGGATATTTGTTTTCAAGGTAGTAATCTCTTTCCGATTCCGGTATCTGGCCGGGGGAGCGCTTGTCTTTGGGGTCCTTTGGAACCCAGACTCTGCCGTCGTTTCTAAGGCTTTCACTCATAAGCGTTAGTTTTGACTGGTAATCGCCGTGAACCGGTATACATGTGGGGTGAATTTGAGTAAAACAGGGATTGGCAAAATATGCCCCTTTTTTATATGCACTGTACGCTGCAGTGACATTGGAACTCATGGCATTTGTGGAAAGATTAAAGGCATTGCCGTAACCGCCGGTTGCAAGAACAACCGCGTCTGCTGCATGTGACTCTATATCACCTGTAACAAGGTTTCTGACTATAATACCTTTCGCATGTCCATCCACCAGCACAAGATCAAGCATGTCCCGTCTTGTAAACATTTCCACTTTTTTCGCTGCAATCTGACGGGAAAGGGCGCTGTATGCACCAAGTAAAAGCTGCTGACCTGTCTGACCACGTGCATAAAAGGTCCGGGATACCTGTGCCCCGCCGAAACTTCTATTTGCAAGAAGCCCGCCGTAATCACGCGCAAAAGGAACCCCCTGTGCCACACATTGATCAATAATATTGTTGCTCACCTGGGCAAGTCTGTAGACATTGGCTTCTCTTGACCTGAAATCACCGCCCTTTACAGTGTCATAAAAAAGACGCCAAATACTGTCACCGTCATTTTGATAATTCTTGGCGGCATTTATCCCACCTTGAGCCGCAATACTGTGAGCACGCCTGGGGCTATCCTGAATACAGAAGATTTTTACATTATAACCGAGCTCGGCTAAGGTTGCCGCTGCCGATCCGCCGGCAAGTCCTGTACCCACTACTATAATATTGTATTTCCTTTTATTGGCAGGATTTACAAGTTTGAGTTCGAAGCGGTGTTTTTCCCATTTCTCCGCAAGAGGACCATCAGGGATTTTTGCATCAAGCGGCATATTTTCCTCCTTAAAGGATACTGGATATATATATCGGAATAAGGCCGAAGCCTACTCCGAATATTATGCTTAAGAGAAGACTGAGCTTTTTTATGAATGGTGTGTATTTAACGTGATCGGCTCCAAGTGTCTGGAATGCACTCCAGAAGCCGTGGCTTACATGAAGCCCCACAAAAATCATAACAATGCAGTAAATAGCAACATTTGACTTCTGTGAAAATGTATCCGATACAATCTCATAAATAGTCGTACCGGTTTTATCTATAAAGTGAAGCTGAAGAAGGTGAAACAGGATAAATGAAAAAAGAATGACTCCGGTGTAGGGCATTGTAAATGATGCTATGGTTCGTCCACCGGCATTTTTATTCACCGCATATCTTGTGGGCCTTGCACGGAAATTTTTATAAAAAAGAGTGAGCCCCGTAAGAACATGGATCACAAATAAAAGCAAAAGGCCCATTTCTGCAATGGGGATGATAGGCCCTAAGGAATGAAGGTGCTCGGCATAAGAGTTGAACGCATCCTTTCCGGCATAAAGGGTCAGGTTACCTATAAGATGGGTTGTAAGAAAACCGCAAAAACATAGACCTGTTAATGCCATGAAAAGTTTTTTCCCGATAGACGACCAAAGGGTGTTGAAAAGCCAATTCATTTGTTCTCCTTAAATGCTTGCCATATAGAAATGACCTTAAAAAACCTCAACGCAAAGTTCTCCCAGGGTTCCCAGGTTTTCACAAACATGTATTCCGTTTTCTCTCATGGCGGCAATTTTCCCCTGACCTGTACCGCTGCTGCCGCTGATAATGGCTCCAGCATGACCCATGCGTCTACCCGGAGGAGCTGTCAGGCCGGCAATAAACCCGATTACAGGTTTTGTGACATTATTCTTTATAAATACTGCCGCCTCTTCTTCGGCTGTACCACCAATTTCACCAACCATAACTATGCCCTTGGTTTCAGGATCTTTTTGAAAGGCATCCATAACATCAATAAAATTGGTACCGTTTACAGGATCACCTCCGATACCTATACATGTTGTCTGGCCGATATCCTTCTTGGTCAGCTGGTCTACAACCTCATAGGTCAGGGTTCCTGAACGTGAAATAACTCCAATCGGTCCGCCCGGTTTATGAATCGGCGCGGGCATTATGCCGATTTTACATTCTCCGGGAGTTATAATTCCGGGACAATTAGGACCTATGAGCCTTGATTTTTTACCTTTAAGGTAGTTTTTCACCCTCATCATATCAAGAACCGGCACACCTTCTGTTATGCAGACAATTACTTCAATTTCTGAATCTACCGCCTCCATAATAGCATCCGCGGCAAAAGCCGGGGGAACAAATATCATGCTTGCATTTGCCCCGGTTTTTTTTACAGCAGAACTTACTGTATTAAAAACAGGGATATCACCTACTTTCTGTCCGGCTTTTCCAGGAGTAACACCGCCAACCACATTTGTTCCGTATGCGTCACACTGCAGCGTATGAAACTCACCCTCCTTGCCTGTGATTCCCTGTACTAATAAACGCGTATCCTTATTTACAAAAATACTCACTTTTTATCATCCTTATATATTGATAGTTATGCCGCTAAGGTGGCAATCTTTTTGGCTGCATCCTTTAAATCAATGGCAGTTTCAAGCTTTAAACCTGAGTCTGCAAGTATTTTTCGCCCTTCCTCCACATTGGTCCCTTCCATGCGGACAACAACCGGTATATCAATATCTGTTTTTTCAGCCGCCTGAACAACACCCTGTGCGAAAACATCGCAGCGAAGAATTCCGCCGAAAATATTAACAAGAATGCCTTTAACTTTTTTATCCATAAGAATAATTCTAAAGGCATTCTCAACCATCTCGGAAGTAGCTCCGCCCCCAACATCCAGAAAATTTGCAGGCTCTGCACCGGCCTGTTTGATGATATCCATTGTTGCCATTGCAAGCCCGGCACCGTTTACAACATTACCGATATTACCATCGAGATTTATGTAGTTAAGGTTGAACTTTGAGGCCTCAAGCTCAAGCGGATCCTCCTCGCCAAAATCCCGATATTCCTGAATGTCCTTATGTTTGTATATCGCGTTGCTGTCTATGTCCACCTTTGCGTCAAAGGCAATGACAGCAAAGTCTTCTGTTACCCCTAAAGGATTTATCTCCACAAGTGAACAATCATAATCAATAAAGAGCCTGTAAAGATTTTTAACCATAGTGATGAGTTTTTTCCCGGATGCAGAGGTAAGGTTCAGGCCGAAGCTAAGTTCACGGCAATGATAAGCCTGAATTCCTGCAAGAGGATCTACAAACACCTTAATAATCTTTTCAGGTGTTTCTTCCGCAACCTCTTCAATATCCATTCCGCCGGCCTGACTGGCCATGATAACTATCTTTGCTGTCGCCCTGTCAGGAACAATGCTGAGATAAAACTCCCTTTTTATTTTAACCATCTGCTCAACAAGTACTTTTCCAACAAGCCTTCCCTCCGGCCCTGTCTGACGGGTCACAAGTGTCATTCCGATAATTTCGGAAGCCACTTTTTTTACTTCATCAACCGATTTTGCCAGCTTGACGCCCCCTCCTTTACCACGGCCCCCGGCATGAATCTGCGCCTTTACGACAACCGGATATCCTCCCAGTTTTTCTGCAGAGGCGGCCGCTTCATCCGGAGTAAAGGCGACACTTCCCTCCGGCACAGGAATGTTATACTTTCTAAACAATTCCTTTGCCTGATATTCATGGATCTTCATTAAGAGTACTCCTTAGTTGATTGAAACCCGCCCAAAAGGAAGGATATCATTTTTATTTACTTTCTTTCTCAAGCTTATCAAGGGTTTCAACAAGCTCCTGAACGGCATTTGCAGAATTATTAAGGGCATTCTGCTCATCTTCGGTTAAAGTTATTTCTATAATCTCTTCAATTCCGGAAGAACCGAGTTTTACAGGAACACCGATAAAAAGGTTACTTATACCGTACTCCCCGTCAAGAAATGCCGCACAGGGAAGAATTTTCTTTTTGTCTTTCAGAATGGATTCTGCCATTTCAACTGCTGCAGATGCAGGTGCATAATAAGCACTTCCGGTTTTCAAAAGGCCGACTATTTCAGCTCCGCCTTTTCTTGTTCTGTCTACCAGTGCTTCAATCCTTTCTTCAGTAAGAAGCTCTGTTATAGGTATTCCGGCAACCGTTGAGTAGCGCGGCAGAGGAACCATGGTATCGCCATGTCCTCCAAGAACAAACGCATGGGTATTTTCAACAGAAACATTGAGTTCCATTGAAATAAACGCTCTGAATCTTGCAGAATCTAGAACTCCCGCCATTCCGATCACCCTGTTCTTTGGAAAGCCGCTTGCTTCATAAGCAACATGGCACATAGCGTCAAGCGGATTGCTGACGATAATAAGAATAGCTTCAGGTGAATATTTTACAGCCTCTTTTGTGACGTTTTTCATTATCCCCATATTGGTGCTGATAAGATCGTCACGACTCATACCGGGCTTTCTTGGTATTCCCGCGGTTATGATTATGATATCAGAATCTTTTGACGCCTCATAACCGTTTGAGCCCGTCAGGGATGCATCATGTTTTTCAATTGGTGCTGCTTCTGTCAGGTCAAGAGTCTTGCCCTGTGGCACACCTTCAATAATATCAATCAATACAACATCACACAGCTCTTTTTCTGCAAGTCTCTGGGCTGCGGTTGCGCCGACATTTCCTGCTCCTATTACTGTAACTTTTTTATCCATGATATTATCCTTTTACTTGATGGCGTCGTAAAAAGTCTCCATCTACTGCGTTATAGCGTTTGACCAGACATTCGACATACTACATGTATGCCTTCACGCCTGGCCAAAAGCTATGCCTTGTATATGAAGATTTTTACTTAGCCATGGTTATACTTTTAAAGTTCATGAAGATTATTACATTCTTCATAATCCATATTTTTTTAATTGCCTTGGAACTCAATTTACTCAGCTTTATATTTATTTTTCAAGCTCATTCAAAACTTTGTTTGCAGATTCGGTAACAATAGTACCGGGGCCAAACACACCGACAACCCCTTTTTCAAAAAGAAAATCATAATCACCCGGCGGAATTACTCCCCCTACGACAACCTTAATATTCTCAGAACCTTTTTCCTTTAAGGCGTCAATTAGATGGGGAACAAGTGTTTTATGGCCAGCGGCAAGGCTGGAAACACCCACAGCATGAACATCATTTTCGACAGCCATCATTGCTGCTTCTTCAGGAGTCTGAAACATGGGGCTGATATCAACATCAAAACCGAAATCCGCAAATGCTGTTGCTATAACCTTAATCCCGCGGTCATGACCGTCCTGGCCCATCTTTGTAACAAGAATTCTCGGCCGCCTGCCGTTCTTTTCCATGAAGCCTTCGGTTCTCTTCCTCAGTGAGGCAATTACTTCGCTGTCACTGTATTCAGTTGCATATACTCCTGATATACATTGGGTTGTTGCCACATACCGGCCGAATACCTTTTCAATTGCATCCGATACTTCTCCGACTGTTGCCCTGGCCCTTACTGCCGGAATGCAAACCTCAAGAAGATTACCTCCCGATTCAGCACAATTTGTTACAGCATCAAGCGCTTTCTTTACTTCATCAGAATCACGGTTCGCCTTGATTTCCTTCAATCTTGCTATCTGCTCGTCACGTACAGTACCGGGGACTTCAAGGACATCAATAGTAGTGTCTTCTTCAATCTGGTATTTGTTAACTCCAACAATAACATCCTTTCCCTGGTCAATTCTTGCCTGCTTTCTGGCGGCGGACTCTTCTATTCTCATTTTAGGCATTCCGGATTCTATGGCTTTTGCCATTCCTCCCAGCTCTTCAACCTCATCCAGTATAATTCTTACCTTTTTTACAATCTCATTGGTAAGAGATTCAACATAGTAAGAACCGCCTAAAGGATCTACAACATTACACACATGGGATTCTTCCTGAACCAGAATCTGGGTGTTTCTTGCAATTCTTGCAGAAAAGTCGGTGGGAAGGCCAATTGCTTCATCAAAAGAATTCGTATGCAACGATTGTGTCCCGCCAAGTGTTGCCGACATGCACTCAAGGGTTGTACGGATAATATTATTATAAGGATCCTGCTGGGTCAGGCTCCAGCCTGAAGTCTGGCAATGGGTCCTTAACATGCTCGATTTCGGATTTTTAGGGTTGAATTTACCGATAATTTCCGCCCAAAGAAAACGGGCAGCGCGAAGCATGGATATATCCATGAAGAAGTTCATTCCGATACCGAAAAAGAAAGAAAGCCGTGGAGCAAATGCATCAATGTCCAGCCCTGCATCCAAAGCTGCTTTAACATATTCAAGTCCGTCAGCAAGAGTAAATGCAGCCTGTAAAACAGAATCGGCACCTGCCTCCATCATGTGGTATCCGCTTATGCTTACGGTATTATATTTCGGCATATGTTTGGAGCAATAACTGATAATATCCGACACTATGCGCATGGAAGGTGTCGGTGGATAAATATACGTGTTACGGGTAAGGTATTCTTTAAGAATATCGTTCTGTATTGTTCCTGAAAGTTTTTCCTGATCAACACCCTGTTCTTCAGCGGCAACAATATAACCGGCAAGAATCGGAAGTACCGCGCCGTTCATTGTCATGGAAACTGACATCTGATCGAGAGGAATCTGGTCAAACAGGATTTTCATATCTTCCACAGAGTCAACCGCAACACCGGCCTTGCCAATATCGCCAACAACTCTTGGATGGTCAGAATCATAACCCCTGTGTGTCGCAAGATCAAATGCGATGGAAAGCCCTTTCTGACCGGCTGCAAGATTTCTCCTGTAAAATGCATTTGATTCTTTGGCAGTAGAAAAACCCGCATACTGTCTAATGGTCCAGGGCCGACCGGTATACATGGTAGCCTTTGGTCCGCGCACATAAGGTGAAAACCCCGGAAGAGAGTTTGCAAATTCTACACCGTCTACATCTTCCTGGGTGTATAAAGGTTTTACCGATATTCCTTCAGGGGTATCCCAGTTTAGTGATTCAAGCGGTTTTCCCCTGAGTTCCTTTGTTGCAAGTTCTGTCCATTTCTGTTTTTCAGGATGGTCTGACATTATAATGTTCCTTTTTCTATATCTTGTTTATTCTTTAAACTTTTATGGCATGACTGCTTAGCCACCGGTTATACTTTTAAAAGTTCATAAGCTTTATAATAACTATATAGGCGATTTTTGAGCCGCATGGAAAGAATCGGACCTGTAAAACGACTATATTATACCGCTACGCACCTTCGATTTACAACACTTAATCTGCTATTTCTTACTCATCTCTCTGGCAGAGTTCCACCAGAACTCCGTTAGTAGCTTTTGGGTGCAAAAATGCGATCTTCGCACCCCCGGCACCTCCCCTGGGTTTTTCGTCAATAAGCCGTACACCTTTTTCTTTTAGTTCCGCTAATGCCTCTTCAATATTTTCCACTCTGAAGGCTACATGCTGAACTCCTTCGCCTTTTTTCTCCAGGTACTTTGCAATCGGGCCGTCAGGTGCTGTAGATTCCAGGAGCTCCACTTCACTTTCGCCAACAGGTAAAAAAGCGGTTGTAACCTTCTGCGCCTCAACAGTTTCAGTGCCTTCAAAATCAAGGCCCATAACATCAGTCCAGAATTCTTTCCCGCCGTCTATACTTTTTACCGCAATTCCCAAATGATCTATCTTTAGTATTTTCATTTCCAACCCTTTTTTTTGTACATATTAGTATAATTTGAACAACTAGTTATTATCAGGGCAATAAATTCCATCGAACATGTCCTAACAATGGCTTCCAGCATATGATGGATAAATTTGTATTAAATCATATCTGAAATGTCAATATTTTTACATAGCCATCGGTTAAAACCAAACAAGGTATTAAAACTATTGATTCAAAAATAACACCTTACATCTATTTGCCTTCAAATTGAGGTTTTCTTTTTCCCAGAAAGGCGCTTATGCCTTCATTCTTATCCCTGGTTTCGCAGATTTCAGCAAAGGCTTCATTTTCAATATCCAATCCTCTTTCCAATGTCTCCTCAAGCCCGCGCGAAGAAGCGCTTTTAGCCGCCTGTACAGCCAGGGGTCCTTTCTTTTTGATCTTATCGGCGATTTTAAGAGCTTCTTCAACAAGCTTTTCAGAGGGCACCACCTTTTGAATCAGTCCGATATCAAAAGCCTTTTGTGCAGAGATTGCATCCCCTGTGAACATCAGATAGTTAGCCCAGCCAGGTCCGATTGCACGGGGCAAACGCTGGGTGCCTCCTGCCCCCGGGATAAGGCCCAGATTCACTTCGGGAAAACCCACTTTGACATGCTCTGAAGCAATTCGAATATCACATGATAGAGCCAGCTCCAACCCGCCTCCCATGCATATTCCATTGATGGCGCAAATCACAGGTTTTTTAAAATAGGCAACACCATTGTAAAACTCCCGGGCCTTTGTTACCCGCTCAAGGCCACCTTCACGGTTTAGCTCCAGAAGATCAGGAATATTGGCACCTGCCGCAAAGAATTTCTCACCGCCACCCGTAATAATAAGAACCCTTACATCATCATTTTCTGAAAGTTCATCAAGTTTGCTTGTAAATTCGTATCTGAGATCAGGGCTCAATGCGTTGGCCGGGGGGTTGTCCATGGTCGCAACGGCCACATTTTGAATTATTTCAATCTGGATTTTTTCCTTTTCCATCAGCCGTCCTCCGGTTTTCGGGGAAACTAAAATAAATCAATTTAGCTGTAATTTAATCTTATACTTAATTATATATTTAATTAAGTACCCAGGTTTACTGATTATCTCAAATTGAGAATGTTGTCAATGCTAAATAGGCCCCCTGCATCCTCTATTTGCTTTAATAATTTGGAAATATTTCCCATATTTCATATAATTCATAAGCAGGAAAGTTTTCCTCCATGAGAACTGAAGCAGGGATTGAATAGATACATTAATTATTATGAATTATTGATGCCCCAATTTCCAGCGCATTCCTTTAAACATTAACTTTGAAAAAATTATTCCCAACCCCGGCGACAACCTGCTCATCCACCAAAGTATTTTCCATCTGAATGGAATAATTATCATAGCTTTATTTCGGGAAATCTGCTTAAGGGCAACGTTAGCAAATATATCTACAGGTAAAGGCCTGGCGCTTGCCATGAAAGCATCTAATTTTTCCTTTGGATACGATCGAATCCAACGGCCGTACCTGCCGCCGTCCTCAAGAATCGGGGTCTGTATCGCTCCCGGACATAATACGCTGGCACGGATACCTTCACCCGAAATTTCTGCGCGAAGTGTATTTGTCAGGCCAACAACAGCATGTTTTGTAGCAGTATAGGGAATTTGCATAGGCCATGGAAGTAATCCTGCCAAGGAGGCGGTATTAACAATGTGCCCAAACCCCTGCTTATGCATAATCTCATAAGCAGCATGCACACCGTGTACGACACCTCGAAAATTGATATCGATACTTTTGTCCCAGTCGCTGATTTCAAAATCCCCTGGTTCCCCAAATATGACGATTCCGGCGTTGTTGAACATATAATCAAGCCTACCGCATCGTTCAAAAGTCTGCTGCACAAGGTTTTTTACAGCTACATAATTAACAACATCCAGCTCAGCAGCTGTTGCTTTACCTCCTGATGCACGAATTTTTTCAGCTACCTCTTCGGCAAGATCCATCTGGAGATCGGCAAGAATTACTTCACAACCCCTTGCCGAAAGGGCCTCGCCAAACGCCCTTCCTATACCGGATGCTCCGCCAGTGATAATTGCTACCGCACCAGTGAATATTCTGATTTTTTCATTATCACTCATTATTAAAGCCCAACCACTTTTGTATAAAATATTGGCCCAGATTTAAATCTCTTAATTGCAGTAAAAGCGTGCAGCATAAATTTTTTTGGTTTTTTTATTAAACTGAAAAGTTGCTATCCCCTGTTTAGCTTCGTTGCCCTCAGACATTTTAAACCGGCTGGCAGTAAAAAAACCTGCCGCCCTTATATCAGTAAAGTTGATCTTTGTGTTTTTACCGGGCCCGCTCATGTAGTTTTGAGGGTTGTATTGCCTGCCGTTTCCGACAAATTTGATAATTGAATTATTATCTTTGAAAAGACCTGAAAGCTTGTCAATGTTATTATTGTTAACCGCCTCAGCAAAAGAGGAGACTGCCTTTTTGCCTTCATCGCGGATGCCTCCCGCACCGGCCTTCATATATCCTATCATTCCGCCTATCCCAAGACTTTTATACATATTTTGGAACATTGTCATCCCGACTTTAAAACTTTCAGGCCCCAGCTCTTCAAACTGTTTGGCCATTTTGTCCATTTCCCAGAAAGCTCTAAGATGGTATATTTTGATTTTCCCGTTTTCCATGGTCAACTGATAGAAAGAATAGGTATTTATTTTGAGTGTTATACCAGGTACTGGAGATGCTTGTGAAAGTGCATCACGAATCACATCCATTCCGCATATGATATCCTGCTTACTTATAAAAGACACATCATTTTGCGCAATATTTGCTTCATAGAATTTGGCTACGGGAATTTTACCGTTCTCACCTCCGCACCTTAGAGGTTCAACACCCATAGGGTCTTCTATAGTGGCATTTTCTGAAAAGCATGAAAGGAATTTTTCCTTATCATGTGTTTTAACAGCAGCCACAAAATTATTTAAAAAAAGTTTTATTTCTTTTTCGGGTGCAACCACTGCTGATGTATTATCCTTTATCATTGATTCTAAATCAGTCACAACTTTCTTGTCAGAGAAAATGAATACTGAAAGAACTATGATGACAATGCTGATAACAATTATTTTAAATGTTTTACGAATCATGATACTTTATGCCTGCCTGATTCTTATGCGCCCTTTTCGGTAGCTTCTATCATTTTTTTAGGTTTTACTTTTTGTATTAGGAATTATTCATTTTTTTCTAAATTACGTTTACGCTGCTTGAAGTAAGGATCATCAAAATTTATTGTTTCAGGATCCATAAGCCAGCGGAATTCTCCTCGGGCTTCTGCATCTTTTAAGGCTTGTAGGTATTTGTCATAATTGCCCGGTGCCATTGCCATAGTAAGGGACCAGTCAGCCTCTACAGAACATGTGGGGCATACGTTTACACAGTAAAAACAATAGATACAGGGATCCTGTATACGTATCGGGTCCGACTCAATATCGATGCCCCCTACCGGACAGGCTTTCTGACAATCTCCGCACTGCACACAGGTTTCTGAATTTATGGAAAGTGGCGGCATAACCTGGGATAGAAAATCAAGTGAAAATACCGCTGCTTCTTCCGGTGCCCATTCTTCTGTTACTTCAGCCGGGTTTTCAATACAGCTTGTGTCACCGCTTAAAACAGCTCTTCCGCATTGGGCAATCTTTTTACCGAAAAGTTGTGCTTCCTGAAGCTCCTGATCGTCAGGGTGTCCTGTTGTTACGGTTGGATAGGGATAAAACGGTATAGTACCATCAGCATACGTATCATGATATCCGATAACCCTTATCCCTTTCTTTTCAAGACGTTCTTTCATGGAATAGAATATTACACCCATAACTGAACCGTGTGTGCAGAAGAGAAACCAGTTTTTATCATTTAAATCGGGTAATTCTTCAATAAACCTGCGAACATTTTCCGGCTCTTGATAATAAAATACGGGACAGCCGAGACCCACAAGGTCATATTGATCCAGCTGTTTCGTATCCACACCGGCAAGGTCGGTCATTTCACAAAACTCTGTCTCCTCCTTTATACCATCGCGGATATATTCTGCCACTTTTCGAGTATTTCCTGTTTGAGAAAAACAAATGATCAATGTTTTCATAGTTGCCCCTTACAATAAGATAGAGATTCTATTTTCTAATAAAAACTTTTGATGGAGTCTTAAAAAAGTATAATCACTTACCAGCTATAAAATCAAGCTGCTAATACCTTTCTTTAAATTGATGGTAACCTGTATATTCTCCAATAAAATAATTTGGGTAGTCAAGTATAATGGCATAGTAAATACCGAGGAATGAGGTGTACTTATCGTACGCCGCAGTGACGAGAGATGTAGCGCAACGCAGATATTGGACTTTTTACGAAGCCATCAAATATGAATTTATAGTTTTTGCGCAACTGCCTCAACCAAATGATGAGGATTTCTGCCGGCAAGCAGCTGAAGAGTTTTCACATCACGCATGATTTTTTCAAGGCCGAATTCATGCATGTACCCGTATCCGCCATGAATCTGTACAGCGTCGATAGCAATTTCCAGAGCTGAATCGGTGCAGTATACCTTGACAAGTGAGTGCTCAGGCTTTGCAAAGGAAAGATTAAGTTTTGACTCATCAAATAACCTTGTATATGCCGCAGTTCCAATGGAAATCTTCATCTGCATATTCCCAAGCATTCGCTGAACCTCCTGGTGCTGTATAATCATTTTGCCATACTGATAACGCCCCCCGGCATATTCATATGCTTTTTGATAAGCAGAACGGGCAGCTCCCATAGCCATGGCGGCTATATATCCCCTGAATGCATGACGGGCAGCAATCATCATATCCTCTGCTTTTCCGCGAGTGCCTAAGATAGCATCAGGTGCAATATGAACATCATCAAATTTTATTTTTTTAAACGGATTTACTTTCAGGCCTGGTAAATATGCATCTTCGGAAAAAGAAATTCCCGGAGCATTGGATTCAACCAGCAGGCAGGTAACATCTTCAGAATCATTTTCTTTTACAAAAACCAGAAAAATATCAGCAATGCCGGCATTGCCTACCAGTTGGCTCACCCCGTTCAACAGGAACCCGCCATCTTTTTCTTTCATTACCAGTTCTGATTGTTCGAGTTCCGGTGTGAAAACAACTGCAGCCATTCTCACTGCACCGTCATCCCCCGGAATAAGAGATGACGAATAACGTTTTTTCGAACCGTTATCCATCAGAGGTAAAAGGGTGCAGGCGCAAAAATGATTTGCAAATATCGAGGCTGTACCCGCACATTCCGAAGCAAAGACATCCAGAACAAGAGCCCCTGAAACTTCAGGATACCCGACCCCGCCTTCCGTCTCCGGAATTATAAGGGCGGGGATGTCCAGCGCTTCGCTTTTCTGCCAGATAGTTTTAACAAAATCGGCATCACGATCTAAGTCCGCCTCCAATGCCTGAGGCCTTATATCGTTTTTGGAAAACCTGCCGCATTCTGAGATGATTCGATTAAACACAGCCTCTGACATGGTCATTTCTCCCTGTTAGTGTCCATCCTAAAATCGGATAGTTTGGTCGAGTTCAAGAAAGGCGCAACCGATAGCGCTAATCGGCCAAACTATTCATTTCCGGGCGGACACTCGTTAAATCAACGTTTAAATATATGCATCGCCATTGCAGCAGCATCCATTCCAAGTATACCGCCGCCATTATGGGTCATACCGACCTTGGGGTCTTTTACCTGACGTTTTCCGGCAGTCCCTCTCAGCTGATTAACAATTTCATAAATCTGACCACATCCTGTCGCTCCGATCGGGTGCCCTTTAGTGGCCAGACCACCGGAAGGATTGCTGGGGTGCTTCCCATCAATTTCCATATAACCTTCATCAATCCATTTTGGAGCATCTTCTCCGGGACAGATTCCCAGATCTATGAGGTTGATGATTTCAGAAGGAGAAGTTGCATCATGAACTTCTATGACATCAATATCTTCAGGGCCGATACCGGCCATTTCAAAAGCCTTGGGTCCCACACGGCTTGTGATATTATCTTCCACATCATCAGTAACCAGTTTGCCGCTGCCAAGTACCGAAGCTTCAACCCAGACCGGCTTATTGGTGAACTGGGCGGCCTTTTCTTTAGAGCATATAATTGCGGCTGCACCTCCGTCACCTACCGGAGAGCACATCATACGGGTAAGGGGAAATGATACATCCCCGGAATTTAAAACCTCTTCAAGGGTCACAGCCTTCTGATGCTGTGCGTGCGGGTTTATGGCCCCGTTTTTATGACTTTTTACCGCAATCTTGGCAAAATGTTCCTGGGTTAAACCGTATTTTTCCATAATAAATTTTGTATAAAAGGCATACATATCCATGAAAACGCTGCGGTTCTTACCGCTTCCCTTGCCAAAAACCTTTTCCGATTCCACAGGGATAAATTTTTGAGTCTCTTCAGAACCACTTAATATGGCATTAAGCATATCTACATCAACGGCAGAACCAAGGGCCATAAACGATTTAATCTTATCCGTATCGTATAATTTTTCAAAACCGTTAATAAGTACACAGTCATATATACCAGCTCCAACCGCTGCCCACCCAAGGTGAAATGCCGTTGAAGAACTGGCACATGCATTTTCAACATTATACATGGGAATTTCGTCAATCCCCATGGCACTAAGGGTTACCTGGGCCTTAATCATCTCCTGACCGGTCATTAAACCCGGTGCGGCGCTCCCTACATAAGCAGCTTCTATGTCTTTTTTTCCTATTCCGGCATCTTCAATGGCTTTTTCCGAAGATTCACGTACCAGATCCTTTATTCCCTTGTCGAGAAATTTCCCAAACCTTGTCATACCCACGCCAATCACGGCAACATCCCTCATAAGAGATACCTCCTCATATATTATAATATTCAATGAATTTATTTTTACATCAATAACTTGACTGTCAGGTCAACTATCGTACATAGCTGACTCATTTGTCAACAAAAAATTTAACCGGAGTTTGTTTTTCTTTATTAATGGTAACTGTTTTAAATATTTATGGGTATATAGCTTGCAGAAGACGGATTTTAATGTACAGTTGCTGTAAAGCTGCTATTCATTGTGCAATAGCCCTTTCCAAATGCCATTGATAATTCCCTGAATAGTAGATCGGGAAAAATCCTTTTCAACAGAGAGAAAAAAGTCAATATTCTCAATTATAATAATTGTTACTAAGCTTATGATTTTCGGATTTACAGCAGGAATAAGACCTTGCTCTATACATTTATTTATATCTGATTCAAAAGGCTTGCGAATAGATATTATTATCTGATTTCCCAGACTTCTAAGCTTGGGATCATCATCATTAAGAACCTCTTTACAGAGTTTAATAATAGAGCTGAATTCTCTTCTTGCCGGAAGAACCGTATCCATTCTTAAATCCATTCGTTTTAAAGGGTTCTTCTCCTTATAAATCTTATCCCATCCTTCAGAAAAGAGAGCTTCAAATATTCCGGGAGCACATTCTAAAAAAAGCTCTTTTTTATTTTTGAAAAAAAAGTAAAACGAACCTTTCCCAATATTGAGCTGGCTGGTTATATCGTTAACCTTTGTTTCTTTATAACCCTTTTCTTTGAATATTTTAATTGCAAGTTTAATTATCCCTTCACGGGTTTTTTTACCCTGTATTCTCTGAGGTAATTTCTGTTTTTTTTCATCATGCTTTTTCAACTGAATGCTTTCAGTGAGTTTAACTCTGTTGGTTTTTTCTTTAGGTACCCCGGAAATCTTTTCACGAATAGCAAATAATGGAAGTCCCTGTTGTTTAAGTTCACCGATTGTTTCGAGTTTCTTGATATGAAGCTCATCGTAATAAGCCATTGTCTTTCCGGTTTTTTCCGGTGGATGCAGCAGCCCTATCTGTAAATAATAATGCACTGTCCGGCGGGAAATCCCGGTTAATCGCTCTAACTCTCCAATCTTAAACCATTTTTTTTTCTCTTTCACTTAACAATTACCTTTCAAAAAAATATTACCGGGGCATTGCTTATAATTTTTACGAGCTTATCGGGCTTTAGTTATTTTACCATATTGTATTAACCAGTAACTATACACAGCTAATACCTTATTGCAAGAATAAAATTATTTAATTATGTTTAAAGGAAATAAATATTTATCTGTAATCTGCAGTATATTAGATTAGATTTTATGGTATTTTAAATTATTTCATTTTGTAATATGAGATCCTTACCGGCCTTGAGTGAAATCCCCATATGTTTTAATTAGATGAAATAGGTGCTTTAATTTTATTGCTTCAGGCTGAAAACCCCTTGACTATACGGTCAATTAAATATTAAATTAAGCTCATTAGTTCTGACTTAAAATTAAAGAAAAACCGCCGCCCCTGAGGAGGTAATATGAATTTTGAAAAACGCAGGTTTACAACTTCACCACCGACCACATTTGCAGAGTTTATTCTGGATGAGGAAAAATGTACAGGTTGCGCAAAATGTGTCAAAACATGCCCCATACAAATACTTGAAATGAAAGACAATAAGGCAAGGCCTAATAAGCGGTACAGGGAACATCGATGCATTACATGCCAGAATTGCATTGCCGTGTGCAAACAGGATGCTATTCAAATAAAAGGAGATTATCGGGTTCACAGGGGATTGTTCAAAAATGATGACATATTTCCAGACACTAAAACAATGCCGGAACCTATTGAAGAATATAAAAACTATAATTTTGAAGACTACGAAGACAAACTCACAGAAACGGAAAGAGTAATCTATAAAAGAAGGAGTATACGGCTCTATAAAAAGAAGCCTGTAAGCCGGGAATTGATAAAAAGAGTTATAGAAGCCGGCCGTTTTGCTCCTTCTGCAGGAAACAACCAGCCGTGGAAATTTATTGTCATAGACAATAAGGAGACTATTGATAACCTTGATATGGAAATTCGGAATGCTCTAAGGTATATCACTTATTTAACAGTTGCTCATGCAGAGCGTGATAAAAAAACTCCCGGAGACATGAACGCCAGGCTGTCTCTGTGGCAAAAAGCAATCCTACCATGGATAGTGCGCAAGAACCCGAATGACTTTGACCCGCGAGTTACAGGGGGAGGTATAAATGCGCCTGCAAGTGATCCCGATTTTCATATATTTTTTAGGGCGCCTGTTTTGATTCTTTTACTTTCAGATTACCGCGGTATCGGCAAGACACATCTGGATACCGGAATATGCGGTCAGAATATGACTCTGGCAGCACATTCTCTTGGTCTGGGAGCATGCTACGTCGGCCTTATCGATGCAGTCAGATACTCTTCAAAGCTGAAAAAGATGCTCGGCATAAAACATCCGTTTGAGATTATTACATCGATAGCACTCGGATATCCCCAGGGAGATTTGGATAAGTCGGTTGCCAGGGAACCGGCAAGAATCGACTGGTTGGATTAGTCCTGTAAACACAGGTTCTCATCAATAGAAATTATCTCAAAATAAATCTAATTATCCCCGGCGGCGTAAAAAGTATAGCCGATGGCTAATCGGAAAAAAAGTTTACTTCCATTTCAACAGTCAGTGGGTCTTTATCCATTAAGCGTTTTGCCAGTCCTTCAATTTTTGGAAGCTCATACCGGAAAAAATACTTACATGTATACAATTTTCCCTGGTAAAAGTTGTATTCGGAAGCTGAAAGTTCATTCTGCAAGGCTTTGTCGACGGTTATTGACTGGAGAAGCCATTGCCAGGAAATTGTTATAATTCCAAATAATTCCAGATAAAGAGTTGCATCGGCCAGAAAATATTCCGGCCCCTTTTCCTGTGCAATACCTATTAAATGCAGTGTAACTTCCTGAAGCCTTTCTATGGAATTGTTGAGTTCTTCTGCAAAAATCTTCAGCTCAGAGCAATCCCGGGCATCTGCAATGGTTTTCCGAACCTCTTCCAAAAAGAGTGAAAAGGCCTTGCCGTTTTTCATAAGAACTTTGCGGCCTAGAATATCCATCCCTTGAATTCCTGTAGTTCCTTCATGGATGGGATGAATGCGCATATCACGGTAATACTGCTCCACCGGAAAGTCTTCGCAATATCCGTAACCTCCAAAACATTGTATGCTCTGGCTTGTGGAATGGACACCCATTTCCGAAGGATAATTTTTTGCAACCGGGGTTAAAATATCCAGCAGAAGCGCATATTTTTCTTTCTCTTCGTCGTCCGAAACGACACTCAGCATATCTTCATATTTACTGCACTGCATCACAATTGAAAACGATCCCTCAACAACAGCCTTTTGAAACAAAAGCATGCGTTTTACATCTGAATGTTCGATAATCGGAACCTGAGGGGTTAGCGGATCCTTTGCCGCGATATTTCTCCCCTGGGGCCGTTCTCTGGAATATTCAAGGGCAGCATAATAAGCAGCAGAGGCAGTAGCTGCGGCTGCCGCCCCCACACCGATACGCGCTTCATTCATCATCTGGAACATGTAGGATAGCCCTTTATATTCATCACCCACCAAATAGCCCCGGCAGTCATCATTTTCACCGATACTGAGTTCGGTAGTAGGGGTTCCCCGGTATCCCATTTTGTGAAAAACCTGGGATACAACAATATCATTTAAAACAAGCTTTCCATTTTCATCAAAACGTTTTTTGGGTACAACAAAAAGTGATATCCCTTTTACACCGGGAGGCCCACCTTTAATCTTGGCCAGCATCAGATGAACAACATTATCAACACAGTCATGATCTCCTGCTGAAATGAAAATTTTATTACCGGTTATTTTATAGAACCCTTCATCGGTAGGTTCTGCCATGGTGTTTAAATCGGTAAGAGAACTTCCGGCCTGGGGTTCTGTCATTGCCATTGTTCCCTGCCACTGTCCTGACAGCAGTTTCGCCACATATTTCTCTTTCAGATTATCATCTCCGTATGATGTTATCAGATGTGCCACCCCTGAATTCATTCCCGGAAAAGCACTTGCAGAAAAATTTGCTGCGCAGAATATCAGGTTGCAGGCGCTTAAGATCTGAAGGGGAAGCTGTTCGCCGTCAAACTCAACAGGAAAACGGGCCCCGATCCAGCCCCCTTCACCGAATTCCTTCAATATACGTCTCACCTGGGGATGTACTTTTACCACACCGTCTACTAATTCAGGTGGTTTTCGATCCATTTCCTCATAAACAGGCTGCATAAGCTTTGTTCCCAGCTCAAGCCCGGCATCGAGAAACATATCAAAGGTTTTCCTGTTAAACTGCTTGTAATAATCATACTCGGTAAGGGTGCAAACATCAAAAACCTCATAAAGCAAAAACTTCAAATTTCTCATACTGACTAATTTTCCGGCCATTTTCCCTCCAAAGTTTTTTGTTTTATAAATAACCTTCCGTTTATTCTATGATATGAATGGATATTTCTTTACTATAATCAGTTCATCGTCAAAATAATATATTTCAGCTTCCGTACATGCCGAGATTTAATTGATGTTACCTGCTTCATAGCAAAACTAATTTAGAAAAGGACTTTTTTATTGAAATATGAATATAGCTTAAAAATTTTGACGGTTCAACAGGGATTTTTTTGACAACTTACATTTTCGGCAATTAAGTATTGGTGAAATCGTAAAAATATAACCGGTCTACAATTCCCCCAGATTGCTTTTCTTTATTTTCCAGATGCAGGGTGATCCTTTTTTTTCCGGGGGAGATATATTCAGACAGGATTTTCCGAGTTTATCCTGAAGCATACCGCATTGACAGCAGTAGTAGGGGGTCTCTTTTTTCCCAAAAGACCATGAGTATTCTTTACATGTTTTTCCCTGAGCATAAGCTTTCCTCTGTGTAACGTAACCTCCTGTTTTCTCATAATTTGACATCATCATGGATTCAGGTATTGTAAAAACATTGTTTATTTTTATGGTTAGAGAATCAAACAGTTCTTCTTTAAACTTTCTCCATGGGCTCATCGGTTTATATGCACCTCCTCTAAGGAGGCGACCACCGCTGCCGCACGGGTCCAGTTTAAAGATGATATCTTCTGCGGTTTCTGTTACCGTAAATTTTCCTTTCGGAAATCCTGTCTGGTTGCAATTATCAACACCGAATATTTTCAAGGCAAAAAATTTGATTTTTTCACGTGGAGACAGAGAAGTTTTTTCCTCAAGTATCGGCTTCAAACATTTTTCAAATTGAAAATCAAGGGCATCTCCAAGTTTCGATTCTCCGGACTTTTCCGAAATAAATGTATATGTCGACAAAATCATATTCATATACAGATCATGGAGAAATAAAAATTCATACCTGACCTCTCTGCATAAATTTACAGCATCATCAAGGTTATTTTCCATGATTTTCTCGCGAATACGATCGGTCATAGGCCTTACAATTTCTTTCAGCTCATCTTCGGAATAATAAATCTTTTTCTCATTCTTTGCAGGTACCGGATCTATTTTGTTTTTTTTGAACCCATGTCTTTCATAGTATTTATCAGGTATATTATTCGGATCTTTATATACATGCCACCTGCATACATCTTCCGGCCCTTTAGGTTCATCTGTGGGCCACATGAGATAACCGAACTCTTCGTATGGAAGAATTTCATTCAAAAAGGCGCTGTGAATACAATAGTATGGAAAATCTTTTCGATTAAATGACCATCCATGAGCTTTTTCAGTCAGTTTCCCACCACGACCGGGTTCATACATACCCCTTAGCCAGAGCCTAGCCCCGCTTGCACATGGGTGCATATGGAAAGTAAATTTTTCCTCATCTTCGGTCATCTTAAATTTTGCAGGGTGTTCTCCATATCCGAAACAGGAGTGTGATCGCCAAGCGGTTGCAGCTATAAGCCCGGTAGTTAAACGTGGATAAATACGGTTCAATCCTGCTGTGTTGTATACCTGCCTTTTTGCAGACTGGTCAAAAATATATCTGAACATATCCTCAACCATGTCTTCACCTATATTGTCACCAACCCAGCTCCACAAAACAGTACATGAATCTGCAAAATAATCATGAAGAATGATTCTTGTTTTCTTCATTTCTTCATTAAGAGACAAGGCTTCATCAAGCTTTTTATTTTTAATACATTTGATAATTTGATCAGGTAGCGGGGTGGTTAGTTTCGTCAGTTCCTCTGACGTAAACAATCTATTTTCAGACAATATTTCTCCCCCTGAGTATTAAAATTGCGAAGTAGGCAGAGCCTTAATATTGATCATTCAGTAAAAAGCCAACTCGGAATGGCAAAGTAAAAAATATAACCCATGGCTAAGTACCCCGCCGTGGTGGGGATATACAAGTCATATTGTTTGGTCAGGCGTGAAGGCATAAATGTAGTATGGCGAACGTCTGGCCAAATAGCCCCGCTATAGCAGTATTTACTAAGTCAACTCGGTATGGCAAAGTAGAAAGTTCAAGATCAAGGCGTCGCAAATCCCGAGGAATGAGGTGTACTTATCGTACACCGCAGTGACGAGGGATGCAGCGCAACGCAGATATTGGACTTTTTACGAGTTTATCAAATTTGTTGTTTATTAATTATGAGGTGAATTATGGCTGAGAAGCCTTGGGATGGCAGGTTTTCTGAAAAGACAGATAGAAGTGTTGAGGCTTTTTCATCCTCAATAGATTTTGACAAAAGGCTTTATATTTATGATGTCGAAGGAAGTATAGCTCACTGCAAGATGCTGGCAAAGCAGTCGATTATAAGTGAAGATGAAGCTTCTTCACTTATTGAGGGCCTTGGAAGTATAAAAAGAGAGATCGGAAGGGGCGATTTTCATTTTGATGATACCCTTGAAGATATTCACATGCATATAGAAGGAAGCCTCGGAGAGCACGCAGGAAGTGCCTCCCATAAGCTGCATACTGCAAGAAGCAGAAACGATCAGATATCTCTCGATGTCCGCATGTATTTGCGTAGTGAGGTTTTATGCATTGCAAAAAACCTTATGGAATTAAGACAGATAATCATCGATCTTGCAAAGAAACATTCCGATGTTATTATGCCCGGATACACACATCTTCAAAGGGCTCAGCCGGTACTTTTGTCCCATCATCTTATGGCCTATTATGAGATGTTTTCAAGAGATACGGAGCGTTTGAAAGAAGGGCTTAAGCGGATAAATGTTATGCCCCTTGGCAGCGCAGCTCTTGCCGGGACGACATACCCTATAGACAGAGCCTATGTGGCAGAACTCCTGAACTTTCCTGAAATTTCTGCAAACAGTATAGATGCTGTATCTGACAGGGATTTTATTGTTGAGTTCATAGCATCGGCTAGTATTTGCATGATGCATTTCAGCCGTTTTTCCGAGGAGCTTATTTTATGGTCTTCTTCAGAGTTCGGTTTTATTGAACTTTCAGATTCTTTTGCAACAGGAAGCAGCATAATGCCCCAGAAGAAAAATCCGGATGTACCTGAACTTGTTCGTGGAAAGACCGGCAGGGTATACGGTAATCTTGTTTCTGTTCTCACAACTATGAAATCATTACCCCTTGCTTACAACAGGGATATGCAGGAAGACAAAGAGCCGCTGTTTGATACCGTGGATGTATTGAAGGCATGTATTGATATTTACGCTAAAATGCTTCCACAGCTGAAAATAAACAAAGAGAAAATGTATGAGGCTTCGACAACAGGGTTTTTAAACGCAACCGACTTTGCAGACTATCTTGTCGGTCGGGGTATGCCTTTCCGTAAGGCTCACAGTTGTGCAGGGCAGGCGGTAAGCTTTGCTCTTTCAAAAAATAAAGAGATTCATGAGCTTACCTTAAAGGAACTTAAAACATTTTCCTCCCTGGTAAAAAAGGAAATTTTTGATATTTTAACTCCAGAACAGATGGTAAACCGAAGGGAAACCGAAGGCGGAACTGCAACCGGAAAAGTTGCGGCTGCGATAAAGGCCGCAGAAAAGAATCTTAAAGAAGAGCTCGCACAGGTTAATAAACAATAGCGGCATATAACAATAGCGGTATAAAAAGATAAGGCAAAAAAGAGTTTACATTATGAGGATATTCAATAAATCGTTTTTATTCTGGTTGGCAGTCCTGTGCTTAAGTATATTTATAGTTTCAGGATGTGGCAGGAAGAAACCCCCGTTACCTCCAAATATAGTTCAGCCCCATGCGGTAAGGGATTTGAGTATTAATATCAATGGGGATAATCTTGAACTCAACTGGACTATGAATGAAAAAAAGGATTCTTCACTTACCGGATATATAGTGTACAGATCAAAAAAACAGGTCTCAGAAGACAATTGTGAAAATTGCCCTGTTCTATTCGAACGTATTGCAGACCTGCCTGTTGAAGGCGGTAAAGGCAGGCATATCAAGGGTAATGTGTTTACATACAGGGAGACGCTGGAAAAAGGTTACCGGTATGCATATAAAGTAGCCGGTTATACTTATAGCGGTATTACCGATATAGATTCTAATTATGTTAAATTTGTTCATTAAATTCAATTGCAGTTCGGGTAATAGGAATGGAAAGTCATATTGCATATATTTGTCTGGGGTCGAATATGGGAAGCCGGGCAGAAAACTGCATGACAGGAATAAATCTTCTTGATGAATCTGAAGAGTCTTCTTTACTGGCCCGATCACTGTTTTATTATACTGAACCTGTTGACTACATGGACCAGGACTGGTTTGTAAATATTGCGGTAAAAATTGAAACAACCCTTGATCCGTTTCAACTTATTAAAAAGCTGAAAAAAATCGAGGCTGATTCCGGTAGAACATCAGACGGCATAAGATTCGGTCCCCGTATCCTTGATATGGATATTATTTTATATGACGCCATGATTATTGATTCAAAGGATCTTATAATTCCTCACCCCAGAATGCATGAAAGGTGTTTTGTTTTAAAGCCGCTTTGTGATATAGACCCGGAGATTGTTCATCCGTTACTGGGAAAAAAAATAAATGATCTTCTTGATAATTTAAATAATGAAGAACAGAAAGTGATTCCGTATAAATGCTCGCAAAAATAATACTTATAATATTAATATATATTTGTTACAAAACTATTAAATCCTTACTGTCATCATATACGGCTGGTAGCAAAACCAAAGTATATTATGATGAGAAAGAAAAAATAGATGATGTAATGCTAAAGGACCCGTATTGTGAAGTGTATTTTCCCGAAAGGGACGGGATCCACTTAAATCATGAAGGTGAAAATCTGGTTTTCTGTAGTACTGAATGCCGGGATAATTTTTTAGAATCGTTGAATAAATGATGAACTCATAAAAAGTATAACCAATTATAATAAGCCAGGGGAGGCCATTTAAATGAAGTTTTTTATTGATACTGCAAACATTGATGAAATAAAGGAAGCTAACAGCATGGGTATGGTGGATGGGGTTACAACCAATCCGTCATTAATTGCAAAGGAAAACAGGGACTTTGAAGAGATAATCAAAGATATATGCAGCGTTGTGGATGGTCCTATCAGCGCGGAAGTCATAAGTCTTGATGCCGAAGGCATGGTTAATGAGGCCCGCCCCCTTGCAGCGATTCATAAAAACATTGTGATCAAGGTTCCCATGACCATTGACGGCATAAAAGCCACAAGGATTCTTTCGGATGAAGGAATAAAGACAAATGTAACACTTGTTTTTTCTCCCCTTCAGGCGCTTATGGCTGCAAAAGCGGGAGCAACTTTTGTAAGTCCTTTTGTGGGACGTTTAGACGACATATCCCATGACGGGCTTGTTCTGGTTGAACAGATAGTTGAAATTTACGACAATTATGCGTATGATACTGAAATTATTGTGGCAAGTGTCAGGAATCCTCTGCATGTACTTGAATCTGCCCTCATGGGTGCAGATATTGCCACAATCCCGTTCAATGTTTTAAGCAAGCTTGCCGCCCATCCTTTAACAGACAAAGGAATACAGGCTTTCTTGAAGGACTGGGAAAAAACTAAAAAATAGGATGGCGTCGTGAAAATCTCCATAGTGCGTTACAGTTACCGGCCGGATATTCGACATACTAATTGTATGTCGAATATATGAAGATTTTTACTTAGCTATCGGTTATATTTTTTCATAAACATAAGACAAAGAGAAATTCATAAAAAAAATGTTTTCATCTTCTGAGATAAAGGAAATTGTCAGCCATCCTAATACGCTGACATTGTATCGGATAATTGCCATACCGATAATAATAGTACTTCTTTTCTTTCCCGAAAGCAGGATATGTACATTTTTTGCCGCTCTTATTTTTACTGCTGCAGCAATAACCGATTTTTTTGACGGATATATAGCCAGGAATAAGGGCCTTGTTTCTTCACTAGGTAAAACCATGGATCCTCTTGCGGACAAACTCCTTGTTTCTTCTGTTTTTATAATGATGACACATCATGGCTGGGTGGAAGCATGGATTGTCTGTGTTATTATTGGCCGCGAGTTTGCTGTGACAGGGCTTCGCAGTATAATTGTTGAAAAAGGGGAGGATGTTTCAGCATCCTGGCTGGGAAAATATAAAGTCGGTTTTCAGATTGCAGCCATAATTCCACTCCTGCTTCATTTTGATTACTTTACATTCGAGATGCATAAAATTGGAAGCTTTCTATTGTGGATTGCTCTTATTATGACTGTGTGGTCAGGGGCTGATTATTTTATAAGGTTCAGGAAGCTCATGCAGGACTAATAATCAGTTGCCGTATAAACACAATCAGTTGGACAGATATTCAAGTTTTGTTGTTGACAGGGTTCTAAAAAAAAGTTAGATTGCCTCTTTGTTGAGCGGGAGTAACTCAGTGGTAGAGTGCGACCTTGCCAAGGTCGAAGTCGCGGGTTCAAATCCCGTTTCCCGCTCCACTTTTTAAGGCGGCATGGCCAAGTGGTAAGGCAGCGGCCTGCAAAGCCGTTATTCATCAGTTCGAATCTGATTGCCGCCTCCAATTAAAACATAAAAGCTCGCAAGTATTTCAGAAACTTGCGAGCTTTTTTTGTTGGTTTTAAAAACATCACTCAAAGTACACATTACCTCTAAAAACAATTTGTTAGGCTAAAAGCTGGTCACAAATATAGACACACCTTAGAACTCCTGCTATAGACTATTATATAATTTTAGGCTGATAGGAGGAATAGATATGAGAGCTACCCTTTTAATTTCAGTATTACTTATCTCAATCGCTATTAATGCAGCTGTCTTCCAACATCATTATTTCACCAGGGAGCATATATTGGCGAAGAATCATGCAAGAGTCATATTGGAGGAAAATAAGAAATCTGAACCATACCTGTTTCAATACGCTGGTAAGGAAAAGTGGTCTAATGTATTCGCGATTTACCGCTTTAACAAGGAAACCGGGGAGGCGTTGCGCTATTCATACACAATCTTCGAAGAGGATAAGGATGGCACGCCTGAATATGATTTTGTTGAGGTATTAAACATGGAAACTGGCGAGAGTAAGTCTGCTGTTTCTTCAAAAGATCGAGCTTTAATGAAAATGTATTTTGAAAAGGCCCTAAGTAAAATTGGAAAGAAAAAGCATAAAAAGGCTGATTAACAGCGATATGTTAAAAAATTCACATATTCTAACTATTATTAACCTCAGAAAGACGTGAATTATTTCAGAATTCTGTTCCATACTTTGACTTTATCATTTTGAGAAATACCGGACAGAATTTCAATATTAATACTGTCCGACAAGCCTGTTTCAACTTTTCTTTTCTCATATATTTGAGGAGCTTTTTCTACTTCAACAAAAATATTTTCTTTTTCAAATTGTAACAGGCTTTCGCTTATTGCCATTACTTTTTCACGTTTATCAAGGACTATATCAGCGTTTGCGCTGTAGCCTGCTCTTAAAAATGTGTTTGCTTTCAGCTCAACACTTGCTTTAATTTCGAATTGAATGGCGCCGTTTTCCTCTACCCCTTTTGGTGAAATGTATTCAAGAATTGCATGAAATGTTTCATCTTCTATCGCGCCGACTGTAATAACAAGGTCCATGCCTTCCTTAATTTTTCCCACTTCGGATTCGTCTACTTTTCCTTCAAATATCATTTCACTCATATCAGCAACAACAGCAATAGTTGTTCCATTATTAAAGGTGTTGCTTTCTATTACCGATTTTCCCACTTTTACAGGAATGTCAAGAATCATTCCGTCTATTGTGGAGCGGATGGAAGTATTCGCATTATTTTTATATTTCTTACTTACCCCGTCTCTTATGAGCATGAGGTTATCTTCTGCCGCTTTTAGTTCTTCCAGTGCGTTGTCGGAATTAAGCTGGAATCTTTGAAATTCGGATTCATTAATAATATTTTTCTTAAACAATTCATGTTTCCGTTTATATGTTTTTTTTGCATCATTATAGTTGATGGCAGCTCTTCTTAATCTGGATTCGGCATTGTTAAGGCTTACCATATCCGGAATAATTTTAACCATGGCGATGAGATCTCCTTTTTTAACTAAATCGCCTGCTTCCATGTTCACCGTTTCAATAATACCGGACACTTTTGATTTTATATCGATCTCTTTTCTAGGAGTGACAGAACCTGAGGCAACTGTTTTCAGTATAATATCTGTGATAAACGGCTGTGCCGTATCGTATACAACAGGTTTTTTCTTTGATTTTAAATAAAGGAATACAAATGTACCGAAAAATATTGAAACGATAAGAATTGCCGTAAGTATTTTTATTATTATCTTCATGTTGTTTTAATGCCTTTTCAGTTTTAGCAATTTAATACTATCTCAAAATATATAAACGATGGCTAAGTACAAATCTTCATATGCAAGGCATAACTTTTTTGCCGGGGGTGAAGGCATACAGGTAGTATGTCGAACTTCCGGCAAAAAGTTATAACGCAGCAGATGGAGACTTTTACGACGCTTTCTCAAAACAAAGATTAGAGTTTCTGACAAGGCACAAAGTGGCGAGAAAGCAGAGCATACATGTAGTATGTGAGCATTTTGAGCCGCTTTGTAACGCTGTCAGGGGCACTTAGATTTGTTTTGCATTTTAATTTACGCTTATGGCGTTTACGGGCTGTATATCAATAGCCCTTTTTGCAGGTATAAGACCTGCTAAAACCCCTGATACAACCAATATTGCAAAAGCTATTAAGGAAATTTGTAAATCCACCTCAGGTGATTTAAACATTTCAATTTTTCCGTATTTTTCAATTACGGCTGAAACTATCTCAAGTAATGAAACCCCCAAAAAAAGTCCTGCGTATCCGGAAACGGTTGTCAGGAAAACTGTTTCCAGAACAATTTGTCCGGTTATATCTAAAGGTGTTGCCCCTATTGCCCTTTTTATACCAATCTCTCTTGTCCTTTCTTTAACAATAATCAGCATGATATTACTGACCCCGATAATTCCGGCCAGAAGAGAAAGGATACCGACAAACCAGTTTAACCCGTTAATACCTAAAAAAAGATTATTTATTTTAATATATACTTTTTCAAGGTTCCAGTGACCAAATGCCATTGTATCGTCAGGAGCTATATTATGACGGCTTGCCAGAATCTTTAATGCCCGGTCTTTTACTATTGAAACAGGGACGCCCTTTACAGAAGTAAGAGCAAAATAACCGACAATGTTATTATAGTTAAACGCCTGCTGGAAAGAAGTAAAAGGTACAATAAGGGTTTCCTCATCTCTTTCCGCGTCATCCCCGGTGGCATATGAGCCAAACAAACCTACCACTCTAAAATCGACACCATTGATTTTAATATATTCCCCCATATATTTTTCATCATCATCAAAAAGCAGTTTTTTAACCCGCTTTCCAATAACTGCGACTTTTCTTTTATCTTTAATGTCATTATCGTTTATAAACCTGCCGTTCATTATATTTACTGAGCGGATATTTATAATTTCGGGGAAATCGCCGTATGTAGTAAAAGAACCGTTCTTTAATCCCCGTGATACCGTACTGGTTGCCCTGTGGCCGCCAAGCTGGATCCTTGGTGCCAGGTACTCAAGGTCTGTAAGGTTCTCTTTCAAAGCATCAATGTCGCTGTTGTTAAAATGAAACCTTCTGCCCCTGTTAAACCCCTTGTACGGTTTTGTGGATTGCCTCGCCCAGATAAAAACACTATTGGTAGCAATATTTTTAAATGCTTTTGTTGCACCGTTATAAAGCCCTCTCCCCGAACCGATAAGGACTATCAGCATAAAAAGCCCCCAGAACACCCCGAAAGCGGTTAATGCTGTTCTAAGTTTATTGCTTTTAAGGGCAATGAAAATTTCCTGCCAGTTATCTTTGTCGAATATCATAATAGATTTTACTCGTCTTTTAATGCTTCAATCGGTTTGATGTTTGCAGCTCTTTTTGCAGGAAAATACCCTGCCATTGAGCCTGAAAAAATAAGTAAAAAAAGCGCTGCAACAGCAATTTTAATATCTACACTCGGGTTTTGAAAGTATGGTGTAGACGGTATATATGCTGATATGAGTTCTATCACGGCTACACCCAGCACAAGCCCTGTATATCCTGAAAATGCGGTGATAAATACAGATTCAAGAATAATCTGGCTGATAATCGAACCCGGTTTTGCACCTATGGCTTTTCGTACACCAATTTCTTTTGTCCTTTCTTTTACTGAAATAAGCATGATGTTGCTCACTCCAACTATACCGGCTATTATGGTTCCTATTCCAATGATCCAGATAAAAATCCTTATATTTTTAAAAAGGTTCATGTATTTTTTATAGACTTCAAAATTACTTCGAATATGTAGGGCGCTGTCATCTTTTTTTTCAATATTGTGGCGGCGGTAAATCAGGTTTTTGGTTTCCTCTTCAATCAGCTTATTTTCTTCAAGGTTTGAATCACCTGTTGTAAACATTATGGAGTGTACTTTGTTTTTTGCATTAAATAACTGCTGGGCAGTTGAAAGAGGGGTATATATCATTCTTTCCTGGCGCTCATCCAGAACATCCGTAAAAACGCCAACCACTTTAAACATCATGTTATTAATATTAATTAACTTTCCGATGGCTTCTTCTTTTTTGAATAGATGATCTTTTACCTGTGTGCCGATGACAACAATTTTACGCAGATGATCCATGTCGATGTTGTTTATCATTCTTCCGTTTATAATGACTGTTTTTTCTAGGTATTTGTGATCCGGGTGACAGCCGATAATTCTAAATGTGCCGAACTCGTTGTTATATGAAACAGAGTTATTTCTCCAGATGTAATATCGTGAGGATATATACTCAACACCATTTATAGATCTTTTAATATCATCGTAATCATCATTTTTAAGCTCGATTATTCTTCCGGTCTTTCGTCCTTTATGAGCTATGCTGGATTTACCTCCCCGCATCCTTATGCTGTTGACGGCATCGCGTTCAAATTCTTTTTTTACTCCTGTTTCAATGCCGTTTCCTGAACCTAATAAAATGATGAGCATAAAGATTCCCCAGGACACGGTAAAGCCGGTTAAAAAGGTCCTGAGTTTGTTCATTCGAAAGGTGTTTGAAATTTCATAAACTATGTCTAAATCAAATCTCATCGTTATAAACTTCCATTTTCTATCATGCCGTCCACAAGGCGAATAACCCGGTCGGTTCTTTCTGCTATATCATGTTCATGTGTTACTAATAATACGGTTGTTCCTTCTTCATTTATGGATTTAAAAAGATCTATAACCGCAAAAGAAGTCTTTGAATCAAGTGCTCCGGTCGGCTCATCGGCAAGTATTACTTTCGGGTTGGTTATCATGGCACGTGCAATGGCAACACGCTGACATTGCCCTCCGGATAATTCCGAAGGAAGATGGGCCGCCCATTCTTTCAGGCCGACCTTATCGAGAAACTCAGTGGCAAGAATGTTTCTCTGTTTCCTTTTCACATTCTGATAATACAAGGGAAGTGCAACATTTTCCATGGCATTTTTATAGGGTATCAAATTAAAAGACTGAAAAACAAAGCCGAGAAAAGTGTTTCGAAGATTTGCGGATCTGGTTTCACTCATTTTCCCTATTCGGGAACTGTTCAGGTAGTATTCTCCAGAATCATATCCATCCAGTAAGCCTATAATATTCAAAAGCGTGGATTTTCCTGAACCGGATGACCCCATAATCGATACAAACTCACCCTTTTTGATATGGATATCGATATCTTTAAGGGCCTCAAGCTGGTTAGACCCGATTGTGAAAGTTTTGTTTAGACCTGTTATTTTTATCATTTGATTTTCATCATTAATGCATTCAAGCAGTCTTATAAGTAGTAGGTGGAATTAAGAGATTTTATAACTATCCGAATTATTGGAATTATCATTATCAATATTTTTACTGATTATGTCAATATTTTTGATCAGGCTTTGTATGTAATTGTGTATATAAATTATTATATATCAGGTTTGTTGTGCGGTATGTTTTTCCCCGGGGTGGAATTATTTTCTTAAGGATATAAGTAAAATAGCCTGCCTCCTTTTGGAGACAGGCTATCGACCCCTTTATGTATTCAACTCAGGGGGTGTTTTTGGGTTTTGATGATTTAGCCTCCGGAAAACTTATTATACCAATTATTCATCTCTTTCACTTCAGCATCCATATTCCATACTGTCATATATTTCCCGCCCTTATTAACCTGAACTCTTTCGGCTATTATAAGGTCGTTTTTCACCTTTCCGATAATTCTGATTTTATCATTAAGGTGCCTTACTTTTAAAGACCTGTCCACATTGAGTACAAAGTATGTTTTCCCGTCGGCAGTATTCAGAACAAAGTCTTTTTCGAGAGCTATATGTCCTTCAGACACAAGACATGTATTACTGTAGAATGTACAAAATGCCCCGCTAAAGGTTCCATTAAACGTTTCGGCCATAGCTGCCGAAGTCATAAATGCAAAAAAAGCTATGAAAACTGATATTAGTATTTGTTTTTTCATGATGTGTCCTCCTTCTTTCATTTTCGTACAACAAAAAATCATTTTAAGTCCATTCGAATGGATCCGGGAAGACTCTTCCATCTATTATCCTGATAAAATATATTCCCGGCGATTAAGCGCTTTCATTTACCCGTAATTTTATAACGGTTTACAAGCACTTTAATACATTAGTCTGTTTAAGGACTGAATCCTTACAATAATTATCTATAAATTTGAAAATATTTTTTAAAACTTTAAAAGGGAAGGCTTGAGGATGGTTTCGAGGGGCTGGCAAAACGCTATAACGCAGTAGATGGAGACTTTCTACGACGCCATCAAAGTAATCACGATTGGAATCGGAGAGATGCCTTTATACGTTCACAGGCTTCTTTGGACAGGTATTCAGTTGACTCTTCCGGCGGGATGCCGCTTTCGTCGTAACGGCATATTTCTCTAATGAAACCAACCTGTCTGCTAAACAGGGAACATTCGCGGCAAAAGAGCAAATGCAATAGAATCCCGACCCGGTAATAAAGAGGCAGTCGTGTATCCATTGCCTGGGAAGTTTTCTTTGAAATCTCTTTGCAGTCAAATATCCAGTGTTTCATTTTTCAGCCCTTTCACCTGGTGTAACTATTCCGGAAAGTTCCAGGCATCTTCTCAATAACATTCTTGCCCTGTATAACATCACCCAGCTATTGGTCGTAGAAATGTCAAGAAGCTTACAAATTTCTTTTGTACTCAACCCGTCTATTTCTCTGTAAACGAATGCATCTGCTGTACGTTTGGGCATATCCGCCAGACACTCATAAAAATGGTCAAGGAAGTGTTTTTACTGAAAAGTACAATGTAAATCGATTAGTTTGGTATGAAGATACCAATGATCCTGATGATGCTATTGAAATGGAAAAACGTATTAAAGGGTGGTCGCGGGCAAAAAAGATTTCGTTAATTGAAG
>JABHLN010000110.1 GCA_018693105.1 Desulfobacterales bacterium
GGTGAAGGGAAAATAGTAGCACCCCGGCTTATTGAAGTAATGAAAAAAGAGTCTTTTTCCGTGAAAGCCGATGCCAGAATAGTATGGCTCACTGAACCGGAAAAATAATACTGTCGCTGAATTCAAACCGGGCTGTTGTTCCGTCCGTCACTATTTTTAAATCGCTGGGTGTCATGGCATCCCTTATCCTCAGGTCTGCCTGATCTTCATCAATACTGGCGTATACAGAAGTTTTTTTGTAAGCAGGAGCCAAAGATCTGCCCCGGTTCGCATAGAACACAGGACGCTTCACTATCAAAAAAACTTTTGCTCATCAGTTCAAAGAAAAACTTCTTCCAGCGCCTCATTTTAAAAAGCCCAAGATCGCTTCCTTTAAGCTGGCCCTTTCGCCACATGTCAACTTCCATATCGGCAATATTTTCAAAGCTCCGGTCATTCTCATCAACAATTTTCTGGAACTCTTCAACGCTTAACCCAGCTATTTCTAAAAAATTATCAAAAAAACGAGAAGACTGGTAAGTTGAACAGGCAGCAGATGCAATACAGATATCTGCAGAGACTGTCGAAAAAGCCCCATAGTGGTAATTTTAGCAAGTTGGCATATAATGAAATCAAGCTTTTACAAACATCAAAATTACAGATTTAGGGATTTTCGACAGTTTCGCATGATATCTGTACCTAACACGAAAATAAAGGGTGCGACTTTTTGTGCTCCGCTGCAAAAGTCTTGTTCTGCACTCGTAATTATTCAGAGAGATATATTTCTTGGCCACGAGACGTAAAAGAGATTCCTTGTGACGATTGGGTACCGATCATTATTGATTCAACAATGGGTGGATTAACAAATTTATCGGATCGCCATTCAACTATAAAATTGGCGCCTGATCCACCACTCTTGTCTTTTTGTGGTATGACAAAACGAAAGGATTCTAATGACTTTAATAGTATTGGCTTATCTATATACTTTTTTAATAATGTACCTTGTGTCTCGTAATAATCGGCCCGGATAATTTTGATTTGATGTTTCGGATCAACATTTCTGATACTCAATGTTACAGTCAATAGAAAAGGTCTCTCTTTATTACCAATGTATATATGTGAATAGGCAGGGACATAGATCGTTTGCCCGGTAGATAGACCGGTTATTTCATCGGCATGTATGGGTTGGATAGGAAAAAGAAGAAGTGAAAACAAAATGAAAACGCGGCTTATTGAAAATTTCTTACTCATGGCCCCTCCAAATGATCAAATAATGTCGTTATTCAAAACAAGCCTAGACAAAGTGATCATGCCGACGATTTCTCCTTTGTCTTCGACAGGTGCACGGCGAATACTAATGCGCTGCATCAAGCGTATCGCATAACGAATATCCATTTGCGCCGGAACTGTTATGACCGGTTTGGTCATTATTTCGTAAACAAAAACAGTTTCAGCGTCACGGCCGGGGACGATCACGTTTTTGACCAAGTCCAAAATTGTGACGATACCCCAAGCATCATCTTCATTACGCTTGGCCACCAGCAGCTCGGTCGCCTGTGATGAACGCATCTTGGCGGCAGCTTTCATGGCAGACTCCATTCCCTCAATACTCAGCACTTCATTCTGCATAACATCTCTTACCCGTATGATAGGCGCAGACATAAATCCTCCTCGTCCAAAAAAAATACCTTAATTTATTGTGTTTATAAATACTTATCCCGAACCTCTTCCTTAAACTTCTCAATCTGACTTTCGAGGCCGAGCACCTCCTCCACGGGCAACACAAATGCGATGCCTGTTCCGGGTTTGTCAAACTCACCGGCGGTTTTGATTGCCTCCAATACCTGTTTTACAATATGTTCCTCGAGCAGGAATATTACAATATCCGTTTGGTCTTCAAGGGTAAGACCGAAAAATGTCTTTGCTTCGCCTATGCCGGTGCCACGTGCCGTTATGACGGTTGCACCTGTTGCACCGGCCACTTTTGCCGCATCCACAATTAGGTCGGTTTTGTGAGTTTTGACCGGAGCGAAAATAATTTTAAATCTCATAAATTTTCTCCTTTTGAGCGTTTTTTATACTGCGGCCGATAAACCAATGAGTAACCTGAGCGTACCCCATGACGGTAATGATCGGAAACAGGCTTGCAAAAGCAATCAGGCCGAAGCCGTCCAGTGCCGGATTTCGTCCCGGAACCGCTTCGGACAAACCTAACCCCAGCGCGGCAACCAACGGCACCGTAACAGTCGATGTGGTCACACCACCGGAATCGTATGCCAATGCTATCATCTTTTTGGGTGTTGTAAATGTCTGTAAAACGACAACAATGTATCCGGCAAGGATATAAATATGCAGCGACGTCCCTGTAACGATGCGAAATGCACCTAATGCAATGCCTACGGCAACCCCAATTGCCACTGTGATCCGCAATCCCCAAGGATTTATAACACCACTGGAAACTTCACCGGCTTTTAGGGCCACGGCCAAAAGGGACGGCTCGGCGATGGTTGTGGAAAATCCTATTAAAGCAGCAAATAGATATACCCAGCCGTATGCGGTCCAGCTGGAGGGGGTGGAATCGCTCCCTCCCAGAAAAGTAGGGTCGGAAAGCTGAACGGCCATAACCTTGCCTACCGGAAACAAAGCCTTCTCCAGACCAATAAGAAACATGGCCAACCCGATAACCACATAAAAACCACCGATGATGAGGCGACGCAGATGCGGGATGGGTTGACGCAGGATAAACAATTGAAAACAGGTTATCAGTGCGAGAATCGGTAGAATATCACGTATAGTCGCCAGCAACACCGCGCTGAAATCAAATATAAATGTCATACGTTACTTTCCTTGTCATTTGAAAACGATCACCCCGTAGCCCATTACAAAAATCATGGGCAGCAGCGATGCGAAAGCGATAAGCCCAAAACCATCGAGCAACGGGCTGCGTCCTTTAATTATGGAAGCCAGCCCCACACCTAAGGCGGCCACCAAGGGAACCGTGACCGTTGAGGTTGTGACGCCGCCTGCATCATACGCAATACCAATTATTTCTTTTGGAGCAATTAGTGTCATGAGCATGACCAAAACGTAGCCACCGATGATCAGATAATGAATGGGCCATCCGCGTAGAATACGCAGGACACCGATGAGGATGGCAAGGCCCACTGAAAAGGCCACAGACAGCCGTAACCCAAGGGCGTAGCTTTGTATGGATTCCTTTGATGATGGAATCAGGTCACCCCCAGCTGCTATCTCGGCCGCCTCAGCAGAAACAGCAATCAGGGCGGGCTCAGCAACAGTGGTGGAAAATCCAAGCAAAAAGGCGAAGATCAACAGCCATATCAAGCTACCCTTACGCGCTAATGCTTGGGCCATAGCTTCACCGATGGGGAATAGACCCATTTCCAGTCCTTGTACAAAGAACATAAGCCCGAAAACGACCAGAACTCCACCGACAACAACGTCGACAAAGTTGGGCAAAGGCTGCCGAATAACAACAATCTGGAAGAACGCAATCACTAAAATTATTGGCAGCAGATCCTTGAAGGAAGCCCACAGCTTTTTTAAAGCCAACCTTAAAATTTTTGGGGTAGGGGCTCTTTTTTTACTATCCATAATCCTCAATTAGGCGGAAGTGGCCGTGTTTAATCTCATTTTGAGCCTTATAGTACTCCCTGTGCACATTGTCATTAGGCTGGACAGCATCTTAAGGCTCCATGACGTACTTACCAAAGCGATTTCTCACTGACAACCCAGCAGGAATCGCAGTTGCCTTTATTTTGAAAATAATAGCATGCTTTCGTTCCTCCAGTCAATCGCGTTTCCTAGGTCGGGCTGTGTTGAGCACCACTCGAAAATGACGAGTTTGGTATGAGATTATAGAAACTATTCGGCCGTTATTATTTTTGTAGAAAATGCAATATATTGGGGTGCAAAAGAAATACTTCAAAGTCTGCATGTTATCGTTTGTTACAAAAAACTTGTGATATCACATGAAATTGACTTTTTTGTAATTAAAGATATGTCATGGATAACACAACCAACACAATCCTGGTATAATAGTATAATATACTATATAAATCATACCTTTTAAAACTTGCGATATCTTGCATATATCGCAACATTTCAAACCAAAGAAAATATTGTGATATGTTCTATTTCTTGAGGATTTGCAGACTTGTGATAACAATATAATATCAGTATTCATAATAATTGTTATTTGAGAATTGTATAGCCAAAAGCAATTCGCCTGCTAAAAGCCCCTTTCCTTCCTGACAGTCTCATATGCTTCCTGAATTTCCCGGAATTTATCATTGGCAAATTTTATAAATTCATCGGGGAGACCCTTTGAAATAATAGTATCAGGATGATATTCTAGTACAAGTTTCCTGTAATTTTTCTTTATATTTTCATTTGAATCACTTTTACTGCTGCCGAGAATTGAATAGTATTTTTCAACATCATTTACATATCTGGATTTAAGTTTTTTATACTCCTGATCACTGAAGTTAAATATTCCTACAGCAGAAAGTATCAGCTCTTCTTCATTCTCATTTAATGACCCGTCTGCCACAGAAACTCTGAGAAGAATGTCTGTCATCAGTTCAAGCATGTTATACTGGGTTCTGAACTGAGCATAAAACTGCCGGGCAAAACTGCTGAAAGATTCAGAAGATCTTGTTGCCTCGTTAAAAATATTTATTGCGACCTGCCTGCCCTCCGGATCCAAATTCAGATCTTCGAGCATGAATTTTTGAATGGAGTCTATTTCCTTCTCACATACTCTTCCGTCGGCCTTTGAAAGCTTACCAAGCATAGAAAATGCCGCAACAAAAAATGTCAATTGGGACTGTTCCTGAGATGAAAGACGGGAACCTACAGGCTGAATATAGCCCTGTCTTGTTTCACCGGAAATATACCGTTCCCCATTCTTATCAAAGCTATGCCCCAGAGAGGCTCCTATTATTGCACCGAGCGGACCTCCAAGAGCGAGTCCAATACTGCCGCCGACTAATTTTCCAAACCATCCCATCGTTTTTTCCTTTACAATAATAGAGTCGTAAAAAGCAGATAAAGGATAATAACCATTATATAATGAAAGTAAAGAATCAATGGATTAAATAGTGATGGCGTCGTAAAAAGTCTCCATCTACTGCGTTATAACGGTTGTTCAGAAGTTCGACATACTACATGTATGCCTTCACTCCTGATCAAGCGCTAAGCCTTGTATATGAAGATTTATACTTAGCCATCGGTTATATTTTTTGTGTAACTATCAATATTCGACAGCCTGTTGAAATAATATAAGCAGGTCAGTTATGATGAACTCCTGAAAAGTCAACTTGGGATGGCGTCGTAAAAAGTTCAAGATCAAGGCGTCGCAAATCCCGAGGAATGAGGCGTACTTATCGTACGCCGCAGTGACGAGGGATGCAGCGCAACGCAGATATTGGGCTTTTTACGACGCCATCAGGTATTGTAATTCTGGAAAAAAAGAGGCAGGGGACATCCAAGTGAGTCCGCAACGGCACGGAGCAATTCGGCTTCATTTATTGTTATTTTTGAATCAACTGCAACACATATGGAACATGCATTTAAAACACGTTTTTTTATGCCCGGAGATGCCGCGGTAATTTTCTTCAACGCCCTGTCAAATGTTTTCAGATTACATTTTTCTATAGGAAGTATAGTATATCCGCCTTTATTTTGAAGTTCCGCCATACCGGAATTAAATGATTTATCTGATACAGCCTCCTCCTTTGTCCCATGCCATGAAAGAAACGAAAGCAATTCAAAACATTCCAGAATAATCGGTTCTATTGTATAATACACAGATTTCGAAGGTGCTGACTTTAAAAATAAGGGGTCGAGGCACCTTATGATTATGCACTGTAGAGTGTATTCAAATATGCTTACTTTTTTATCAGCTTCAGCCAGTCGCTTCATATTATCACGAAAGGCAACATACTGAACTCTTGATAAATGTTTTAATGAAGGTATTGCCATATCCACTAAAGGTAATCTTGTTTCCCTGCCGAGACTGTCAATCAGAGGGATAAGCTTCTTCATATCTCCCATTAAAGAATTGTCGGAATATCTTTTCAGGCGTTCAATTTGACTTTTGCGGATTTCAGATTTTTTATCCAGAAGAAGGCAGTATATCACCGCACATGCTCCATATGGATCATGAACAGATTCTGCAACTTTGTCATGAAGGCCTGAAATAAGTGCCGATGCATATAAAATATGGTTAGCCTGAGGATTTCCAATAGTTGAACTTATTGATCCAATTATATAACTACCGTCAAGTTTCCGAACAATCTCCTCACCACCTGATGCTTCGAGTGATAATTCCCCGTGCTTTTTATCGATATCCTTATTCTTGTAAGTTACTGCATCACCAAAAGGATCTTCGTCTAGGTCGCTATAAACATTCATTACCGGATATGTCCCGTCAAAGTATTTGTCGAGCTTTAATATGCGATCCTCAATAGGCGGATGAGTTGCCATACTTTTCATAAAAGGCTGTCTTAACCCGTTGGAAAAAAACAAATGGCTTACTATTTCCGCATATGCATTATAAACACGTGATCCACCTCTCAGGCCGCCGATCTTTTTAAGTGCCCCTGCAAGTCCCATAGGGTTTCGTGTAAACTGCACAGCATATGCATCAGCAAGAAACTCCCTCTGGCGTGATACGGCACATTTAATAAGCTTCCCGAAAAAAACCCCTATTGAGCCAATCATCTGGAGAAACAAACCAAAAATATAAAAGAAAATGCCTGCATTATCTCCCGGTTTTCCTGTCACTTTCATAATCCGGGCACCAAGAAGACTGAAAAAAAGAATGCCATGGAGCATTCCGATAAAACGAATATTCAGGACCATGTCACCATTTAATATATGGCTGAATTCATGAGCAATAACTCCCTGAAGTTCATCGCGGTCAAGATATCGAATACACCCCATAGTTGCGCTGATAACAGTATCTTCCGGTGAAAACCCGGCTGCAAACGCATTAATACCTTCAACCCTGTCCATAACAAAAACCATCGGTACCGGAATTCCTGAAGCGATAGCCATTTCCTCTACAACATTAAGGAGTTTTCTTTCACCGGGATTTTTTGATCCCGGGTTGACAACTCTTCCGCCGAGCATTTCAGCAATGGCTATGCCGCCTCCACGGGAAACCTCACGTATCTTTACAAGATTCGAAAAAATCACAAGCCAGGTAACAATTGAAAGTACCCATAAATAAAGCCCCGGTCTGTACCAGGGCGTTGAATTATCAACCTGATAACCGCCATAAAACCTAATAAAATCATTCAACATTAAGGGAGAGGAAATAAATAAATGAATAAAGATACTTATGACGAGAACAGTTATTATGATGGCGGGAATAAAATATAAGAAAAGTATCGCGGTCTTTTTTCTGGCCTTATCCTGTTTTGCAAAAAAATCAGTATTAGAATTGTTTCGCATATTTACGATATACCCTTTGATGAACTCGTAAAATAAACCGATGAGAATATTTCCTCACCTCGATTCAGTTTTCAAATATTATATTATTTCCCTTGACATGAAATCAATAAAAAGGGCAAAGTCTTTCCAAATAAATCTAATAAGTTCGAAAAGTACAACTGATGGCTATGTTAAAAC
>JABHLN010000111.1 GCA_018693105.1 Desulfobacterales bacterium
TGATATTCCGAGGATTATTTTTTGAGCATAACGAAGATATTGGGCAAAAAGACCATTTCTGGATGGGCACTATTTAACATGAAAACAATCACCACCAGGGCCATGCCCGCCACAGGTAAGGTTCGGAGTAAACTCTGTAAGATCTTCCGAAATATACTTTTCCAGGTTCTCCTTGACGTTTCCGTCAACAGCTTTATAAACTTTTATATTTGATGCATTAAGTTTACGAAGAGCTCCGCCGCCTATTCCGGCAACTACAACAACATCTATATCACTCCTGCCAAGTGCCTTAAGCGGCTGGCAATTGTTATGTTCATGATCAAGATCCTGATTAAATACAACCTCTGTATTTTCATTACCTGAATCAGTAATAATAAATAATTTGGCCGATCCAAAATGGTTATATACCTGGCTGTCAATTCCATTATTTTCATTTGAAGGGAATGCTATTTTCATTATCTACTCCTTGATGACGTCGTAGAAAGCCTCCATATACTGCTATGCCTTATATATGAAGATTTTTACTTAGCCATCGGTATACTTTATTACGAGTTCATCACTCTTAATATCATTAAAATAACTTAAAAAATAAAACATTAAGATCGTACACCAATTATAATCAGTATTCAAATTAAAACTTTTTACAAAAAACTACTAAAACATGTTTTAATTATGCTATTTCTTTAGTTCTCACTTTTTATCTTAACTTATCTTTTACAATTACAATAAAAACTCAGAAAAATAAATTAATTGAGGTTTTGGAGTTTCTTAATACATTTCCAAATAATTAAACAACAGGGATAAAAATGAATTGACAGACTGTTAATGTGGCATTAAATTTGATGGCATCGTAAACCCCGTTATAACGGGACTACTTCTTTATGAAGCTTGCTATGCCTTGTATATGAAGATTTTACTTAGCCATCGATTATATTTTTTTATGAATTTATCAAGTTTGGTACTTAAAAATTATAATTTTTTTTACAAATAAGAAAGAAACATCATTATGCAACCAATTCTTGAAGTTAGAAATCTTGTAAAATGTTTTCCTGAAGTCAGGGCTGTTGATGATATAAGTTTTATTATTGAACCCGGTACATGCTTCGGCATTATTGGCCCGAACGGGGCAGGAAAAACAACCACAATAGAAGTTATTGAAGGAATACTATCCCAGACATCAGGTGATATCCTGTACAAGGGAAAGAAAAGGGGAACTATTTTCAATGAAGAGGTTGGCATTCAGCTTCAGAATACAGAACTTCCAATGTTTCTTACGGTAAAGGAAACACTTGATACTTTTCGTAATCTTTATAACAACATGGCAGATCTTGATGACCTTGTTGAAACATGTCATTTAAAAGATATAATCAACAGGGACAATCGAAAAATTTCCGGGGGGCAGAAGCAGCGCCTTCTATTGTCCATGGCCCTTGCAAATGATCCGGAGCTCGTTTTTCTTGATGAACCGACAACCGGGCTGGATCCACAGGCCAGAAGAAATTTATGGGATATTGTAAATTTAATTAAGCAAAAAAACAAAACCGTTGTTTTAACAACACATTATATGGATGAAGCCCAGATTCTCTGCGACAGAATTGCCCTGATGGATTATGGAAAAATAATTGCCATCGGTTCTCCCGCAGAACTGCTTGAAAAACACTGCAAGGGAACGACTTTAAGCATTAAAAACACAATAAATAAAAACATGCTGGAAAAACTTCCATGGGAGTGGTTCAAAATACAGGATAGAATTGAAATACATACAAATGAAATAAATGAATGTATAAATTTTTTACTGGAAAATAAAATTGATCTTTCAACAATGGTTGTAAGGTCTCAAAACCTTGAAGATCTTTTTTTAAAGATGACGGGAAAGCAGTTGAGAGTATGACTATTGATGGCATCGTAAAAAGTCAACTTTTTGGATAGCAAAGTAAAAAGTTCAAGATCAAGGCGTCGCAAATCCTGAGGAATGAGGCGTACTTATCGTACGCCGCAGTGACGGGGAGATGTAGCACAACGCAGATCTTGGACTTTTTACAAAGCCATCACTATTGGTACTCAGGTTTATCAAATAGTCTTATTAAAGGTTTTTTATAATACACTGTAGAATGAATACTTGGAGATATTGTATGTGGAGACGAATCTGGACACTCTTTAAAACCAGAAATCATGAATTTTTTAGAGACAAATCAGCACTTGGATGGAATTTTGTTTTCCCTTTTCTTATTATAGCAGGTTTTGGATTCCTTTTCGGCGACAATGGTAAAACACTGTACAAGGCAGGGATAATACGTACAGAAGTTTCTGAAACTGCATCAATGAATTTATCTTCAAATAATTTGAAATTTGAAATTTTCCGAAAGACAAATTTCATTGAATTTATAGATTTTAAATCAAAAGATGCTGCTATAGAGAAACTAAGACATCACAGGATCGATTTCCTTATCAATCCGGATTCAGGGAAATACTGGGTCAGCAAATCATCTCCAAACGGATACATTGTTGAAAAACTTTTCCATGCTTCTTTTTATGATAAACCTGAAACCTTTATAAAGCAGACCATTAAAGGCAGGGAGGTTCCGTATGTGGAATGGCTTTTCCCTGGGATTTTAGGGATGAACATCATGTTCAGCGGTCTTTTTGGAGTAGGATATGTTGTTGTGCGATACAGAAAAAACGACGTATTAAAAAGACTCAGCGTAACGCCATTAAAGCCCTACGAATTTTTGACATCCCAGATTCTTTCAAGAATGTATATTCTGTTAACAACCACATTTATCGTTCTTGCAGGATGCATGCTGTTTTTTAAATTTGAAAACAGGGGATCATATGCGAATCTTTTTATAATTTTTGCTCTTGGCGGGTTCAGCATGGTAGCCCTTGGTTTGATTGTAGCATCAAGAAGCAGCAGTGAGGAGTTTGCCGGAGGAATTCTGAACCTTATAACATGGCCTATGATGTTTCTATCTGAAGTATGGTTTTCTCTTGAGGGCGCACACCCACTGGTTCAACAATTTTCAAAACTTCTACCTCTTACGCACCTTATAGATGGGGCAAGGAAAATCATGAATGACGGAGCCGGACTATTAGATATAAAGTATCAAGTTTTAATGCTTACTTTGATGTCTATCGTTTTCCTTGTCACAGGCTCTGTACTTTTTAAATGGCAGAAAGACTGATGGCGTCGTAAAAAGTCTCCATCTACTGTTTTATAGCTGTTGGCCAGACGCTCGACATACTTCATGTATGCCGAGCGTCTGGCCAACAGCTATACCTTGTATATGAAGATTTCTACTTAGCCATCGGTTATACTTTTATACGGAATTATCAAGGCTGACCCGCTCCTCTTTTCAATAGAAGACTCCCAATATATGAAATCATAATATTGTAGAAGCAGGTCTTTAAAAAAAATGAAGCATAACATCCTGAAGCTACTACTATAGATATTAAAACAATTAAACTCCAGGATATCTGAAAACTCTGCTATATTCTCTATCTTCCGGGAACAATAATCCGGGAATCATTTTCTTGCTTTTGCTGTTCCTGCATTTTTCTCAACTCTTCAACCATCTGTTCTGTAGCAATTCTCATAGCCTCGGGGAAAGCATCTATAGCCTCCCCTAAAGTGTTGGCCGTAAGTACAGACTGAATCGGCAAAGGACCACTCGGTGACATCAATTGAGCACTTCCAATGAAAATTTCTGTACGGCTCTTGTCTGTGGAACCGTCAGGGAGCACAGGGATCAACCGTCTTATTGATGCTACTTTGAGATCGGTATAGCCTTCTTCCCTGTAGAGATTACTTACGTCTACCTTAAAATCAATTCCACTATCTGTATTTGTATCTGCCATGATCTAATACTCCTATTAATTGTTTATTTTCCAGCCGTAATTGGCCTTATATTCATAATCTGACATTTATGGGTCCTGCGGCATTAAAATGTCAAGTATTAATATCCCTGCCACAAAAACACCTGGATTTATTATAACCCTTTTTCTTTAGTTTATTGGTTATATTAATTCATTTTTCTTTTAAATAGTTCACTGGTCGCGGAGTTTTTTATTCAAAGCTTTACAAAGAGCTTAATCGATAATTACCCATGGAGCGGCTTCTCTGGGGAAAAAACCCCGACTGCTCAAATAGTTAAAATAATACTGTTAAAAAATATTTTTAGTATAGCCTAACTTATCTTTGCGGACACGGATTCAATGCCACATCAAACCATAATTCCAGGAATTTATTATGGATAAATTAATATTAGGCAGCATGGGTATGCAATATCAGGAGTAAGAAAAACGGGGATAGAAAGGTTGTCACAATAGACGCAATATTTGGCACCGCTATTAATTTTTAGACAAATACTATAGATCTTATCTAAAAAAGTACATCTTTCGCCCTATAGCTGTGTCATCTGCATCAGTATAGTTAAAGCTCATGCTTTTAACATTATTATTGATCTTTTAGCATCCGTATAAGGAAGGGTATATTTTTTGATCTTTATATTAAAATAATCACTGCAAATTACCGATTCGTCAGGTAATGTTAAAGAAAGTGAATCCAATGCTTCAACTTCCCCACTAATATTATCACCCTTCATCGCCAAGATAATTCCTCTTTCAGAGAGAAGAGGAATTGCCATGGTTATAAACTTATCAAGGCTGGAAAAAGCCCGGCTTGTAATTACATCAAATGAATTACTGAAATTATTCTTAGCAACAAGATCTTCTCCCCTTATATGAAGAGCCTGAATATTTTCCAGACCGAGGGTTCTTATAATATGTTTTAGAAAATTTATTTTTTTCAGGGATGAATCAAGCAAAGTAACCGAAAGAGAAGGCTTAATTACCTTAAGAACAATACCCGGGAAACCACCTCCAGAACCGATATCAAGCAAACTGGCGCCTAAAGGAATAGCCTTTGCAAGTACGGCCGAATCTATGAAATGTTTTTCAGCAATCTCTTCAGGATCTTTGATTGCCGTAAGGTTTATTTTCCGATTCCAAGCCATAAGTTCGATTGCGTATCGTGAAAGCAGGTCTGTCTTAGTTCCGTCAATATCAACACCGACAGCGAAAAGTCCATCTACTACAATATTCTTCCACTTATCGGAATCAAGTTTCATAAAATAAAAAAGATGGGCTTAAATTATCAGGTTTAATTATTTTCATATCAGGATTTAGTTTGTTAGTTAACAGAATCAGTTAAGCCGGCAAAAACGTCCTAAACGGATTTTCAAAGATTTTCCAAGCTTTCAATTTCTTCAAAATCCATTATTATATCGACCTCACCTCCACCTCCATGTTTAATTTTAATATTCGGGTATCTTTTCTTGAAAACATGGATCATTGCACTATTTTCACGTAAAACGGTTGCTGAAAATCCTTTAAAATCATTTTCCTTTGCTATACCTTCAAGTATTTCAAGAAGGTATGAGGCAATACCCAGACTCTGAAAATCTTCTCGAACCACAAAAGCAACCTCAGCTCTGTTACCATCAGTTTCAGCATATGACCCGATAGACATAATTTCCTTCCGGCCTCCCTTCTGAATTGAACCCAGTATGGACATGTTCTTCCTGTAATCCACTTTGGCCCACTGGTTTTGAACAATTTCATGGGAAAAGATCTTCATCTTGTAAAAGAATCTGTAGTATATCGTTTTTTCCTGGAGAGAGTAGAAAAAGTTTCTGTAGGAGAACTCATCTGAAGGCAGGAGGGGTCTGAACTCTATAGTCTTACCGTTTTTAAGCTCCTGTGTTGTTTTATATCCTTCCAGAAAAATAAGGTCATCGGTGGAAGGTGGCAACTGGTCAGAAAAAATATAATGATGTTTCTTTGCAACCGTTATTAGCTTTTCACGATAGTTAGGATGAGCAATCTGCGCCAGCTCCATAACACGCTGAAATATTCCTTTACCCTGCAACTCTGCGATACCGTATTCAGTAACTACAAAGTTTACGTCTCCCCTTGTCGTGGCAACACCCGCACCCTCACTCAAATGAGATACAATCCGGGATACAGTACCGTTTTGAGCTGTTGACGGAAGTGCGATAATTGAAAATCCTCCTTTGGACATTGCGCTTCCCCTGAGAAAATCGACCTGATCACCTATACCGCTGTAGAAATGATATCCCATTGAATCTGAACATATCTGGCCAGTCAGATCAACCTCAAGCGCCGAACTTATAGAGACAAGATTGTCATTTCTGGCAATAACACTTGGATCACTTACAAACTCTGACGTAGCAAAATAGAACATGGGATTATTATCAATATAGCGGTACAGCTCCTCAGATCCCATAGAAAGTGAAGCTACAGCTCTCCCTGGAAGAAGCGACTTCTTTTTGTTTGTAAAAACATTATTTCTTAATAGCGGCAGAAAACCGTCCGTTATAACCTGAGTGTGAATTCCAAGATCTTTTTTCTTATCAAGATATTGTATTAAAAGATTTGCAAGAAAACCAAACCCCACCTGAAGGGTGGCTCCATCATCAACCAGCTGGGAAACATAATGCCCGATCCTTCTGGCAATCTCATTATCCTTAACTCCGGGACTAGATGTTACAACCGGTTCTTCATGAAACACCAGATAGTCTATCTCATTTACATGAATGAAGCTGTCTCCATGTGTTCTCGGCATCATCGGGTTTACCTGGGCTATAACAATTTTTGCATTTTCCATGGCGGATCTTGTTATATCCACAGAAATTCCAAGACTGCAGTAACCGAACCCGTCAGGAGGGCTCACTTGGATAAGAGCAACATCAAGCCCTATATTCTGTGTTGAAAAAAGCCCCGGTATCTGGGAAAGGTATGCCGGTATATAGTCTATCTTACCTTCAAATGCAGCCTTTCTCATAGACTGGCTGATAAAAAACAGTTTTATGGAAAAGCGTCTAAGAAAAGAAGGATCATCAACAAATTCCGCCAGGGTGAATGAAAGCATCTGATAAACCATAACATCTTCAAGGCTCATATCACCGACCATTGCCCTGATCAGATGTCTTGGCTCCCCACAGGCCGAACCTAAAAAAACACGGCTGCCTCTATTGATTTTGGAAATAGCTTCAAAATCATTAACCAGTTTATCACCGCAATTCTTTGTCAACCAATCCTGATAAGTCATATCACCTTCCTTAATATTTTAAACAACCCCATAAAACCATACTCGAAACACTCTATATGTACCTGAGACTATTTTAGTATTTCCCTAACTTGAACACAAAATAACATGGTCTAAGGTTCTAATCATAAATAAAATTTTCTCCAGTAAGGAAAACCTTCCGAAAGTAAATTAAATTATGACTGTAAGATTAATATAATCGAGATTCTAAAATGTAACATGAGAGTATTTTGTTTTGTTTGACCTGAAACTTTAAGCCTGATACTCTAAAAACGTTTAGTATCAGTATTATCAAAAAAATTCAAAGGGGAAAAATAAAAAACTTAAATTTCTCTGATGTAAAACCTTTATCACTCATCTCTTATGCCACTGACAGGAACCGGAAACATCACCCTATATCGGTTTAATTTTTTTATTGACAAACACTTTCAATACTAATAGAAACATAAGATTTTGCTTAAAGATGCAGTTTTTTCTTCAAATCTGTATTTT
>JABHLN010000112.1 GCA_018693105.1 Desulfobacterales bacterium
CGGCCAAGAGGCAGCATTAGCTATTTCCGCTTATCTTAAGGGTGAAACCACAAAACCTTCAGCTGAAAAAAGACCGGTACGGGTTGTTGAAAATATTCTGTCGGTATTACCACAAAAAAACAGGATGGAAATGCCTGAAATAGAGGCAAATGTTGCAAAAGGTTCATTTGAAGAAGTTGAAAGTGGATTTTCCGGAGCCACTGCAAAAGAAGAGGCTTCAAGATGCATTAACTGTCCGAGATGCGGTAACTGTATAATGATAAAACATCAGTTGTGTCGAGATGCGGCTACAAGGCTTTCTGTTCTGTAAGGAATATTAGAAAATTATATTAAAGGAGATTTAATAATGGCAGTCCAGGTTGATGATAAAAAATGTGTAGGCTGTGGACTTTGTGCTTTTTCATGTCCACGAGAAGCTATACATACTTACGGGATATCCATGATTGATTCAGAAAAGTGTACAGATTGTTTTGGGGGTACATATTCTCTTGACGGTTTACTTGAAGGTGAAGCAGCACCAGCTATTGAGACTGTCTGGATAAAAACCTGCATAAGAAATTGTCCGGTAAAAGCATTAAGTGAAGCTTAATACAGCTCCTGTATACGGTAGATTTTTGAAAATTTGTTTTTATTGCTTTTAAAATAGAACTTAATGTGTCTTCCGGTTATGTGGAATGTTGTAGACTGTTTTGTCTATTTGTTTTTCATAAAAAGCCCTGGTCGGAATTTTATCCGCGCAGGGCTTTTTTATTTTAAGTGTTTTAGATAAAAAAAATTAACTTTCATTATTATTTTCTATCTTCCAAACGAAAACGTTTTTTGCGATTTCTTCATCTATAGCAAGTTCAGTATTTTCAAATTTAATGCAAAAAGCCGGGTTTTTTCTGTGAACTGATACAACAACTCCTGGTTGAAGCCCAAGGGACATTAGTTGATGAAGGTTTGAATGACTGCCTGGTTTGATATATGTAATTTTACCTTTTTCGCTGGGCTTAAGTTCAATGAGGCTGACTACGGCTCTTTTAATTGACTTTAGGTCTTTTCGGCAGCATTTTCCCTTTGGAATTAATTTTCCGTCAGGGCAGAATTCCGGATGTCCGAGCAGAGTACATATCGATTCTTCAACTTCCGGAACAAGACTGTGTTCTACTTTACAGGCAACTTCTTCCATTGCAGAGTCTTTAAGTTTGAGAATACTTGAAACGAGTACTTCGGCAAGTCGGTGCCGCCTCATAAGGGCCTGGGCTGCCAGCTTGCCTTTTGGTGAAAACAGTATTTTGTCATCAAGGAAGACAATCAAACCCTGTTTTTCAAGCTCCTTAAGGTCGTCATTATTAAATTCAACAGCACATCTTTTTTTAACAGCTTCAAGAGAATAATTTTTATTTTCTCCCGCCCCCCAGATGGCTTCTATTATTTCGTCAAGTTTTTCATGTATCATTGCTTGATACTCCTTTTTTCCGAAGTGTTATGAAAATGAGGCCTTTGCAAAAAGGGGTGCCTTGCAAAGGCCTCAAAATGTAATGCCAAAAAAACGGCAAGTATGGTTGACAACACTGCCAATTATTATTGCATAAATCATGACCGTTGCAATAATTACAACAGCTGCTCTTGTTCCGCGCTCTTTAAAAAGAACAATTGTCGCATTCATGCATGGTGATAGAAATGTCATTACAAGAAGGTTTACAACGAGCTGAACATTATCGTAATTGCTGCTCAAATGTTCGATTTCAGTAGCACCGCTTTCTCTCCGGATTATTGTTTTTATAAATACCTGAACACTTTTCTCAGGAAGCCCCATAAAACCGTTTACTACCGGTTTTGCAATTTTTTCAAGAATGTCGAGCCCCCCCATTCTTTCGAATAGAAATACAAAAAGAGAAGCTATTATAAAAACAGGCACGGCTTCTTTCATAAAAAAATATGTTTTGATAGCAGACAATTTAATTATTTGGAAAAACTGCGGTATACGCATGGGAGGTATTTCCATAAGAAGAGGGGTTCTTTCCCCGGGTAGTATTTTATTTGCCAGAAAGCCCGCTACAAGGATCTGCAGAAAAATCAACCCAAAAACCGTAATTGAAGCAGTTATGTGCATTTTGCCCAGAATGATGAACATAACTGCCAGAAGGGGCGCACAGGGCATGCCCAGAAGAAGAAGAAATGAAGCAATGTTTTTTTCTTTTTTTGAATCCAGCATACGAGTAGTAAGTATGGCCATAGTTACACAGGAGAATCCCATTATGAGCGGAATAACCCCCTTTCCGTTAAGTCCCATCTTCTGCAGAAGCTTGTCTAGAAGTATTGACAACCGTGGTAGATAACCGGAACCTTCAAGAAAACCAAAAGCTATATAGAAACAGAATAATACCGGTAAAACCAGTCCCAGCGCAATAAATACCCCGGTAGGTAAGATGCCGAACTCAGGATCAATAAGCATATCACGGAAAAACTTATTGGGTATAGGATCAACAATCTTTTCGGTCAATGGAAGAAGAAATCCTTCGAAAACTTTCATGTTGACAGTATCAACCACAAATGTTGCTCCAAAGGTTCCTATGAATAAATACATGAGATACAAAACAATAAGGGCAATCGGAATACCGGTTGAAAGTTTTGTACACCAGTCGCCAAGTTTATTAAGAAATGGGCGTTTCAATGGTTTTTGAATTGTCTGGATAGAATTTACAATATTTTCGGCCCTTTTGTTATAAAGGCTTGTTAAAATAATACCGATTGGTAGCGGTTCATTTTGTCTGTATTCTTCTGCTATATTTTTAAGTTGTTCAAGTAAATCGGAGCTAATTTTGTCTTCAATATGCTTTTCTATCCCGGTATCTCCGGCTAAAAGCAGCAGTCCGATTATTCTTGATGATATAATTGAAGGCGGCAATAACTTATTTGCAAATTCAAGATAATTCATTACCCAGTCAGGATATTCAATTAAGCTATCGGGTATTTGCATATTTGAAATTCGAGAAACTACTTTCCGGACTCCAATACCATCTCTGGCTACAGTAGTGCAGACATCAATTCCGAGTATTTCAGATAATTCTTCTGTGTTTATATTTATTCCGCGGGAGGTGGCTTCATCAATCATATTAATATTAAGAAGCATAGGTAGTCCGTACTCAGCAAACTGAAGCGCTATAGCTATAGAGCGTTTCATGTTTTTTGCATCTGCTGTTACAATAATCCCCCAGGTATCGCTATTTTCTTCAAGTGGTATAAGTATGTCTCTTGCAGCCCGTTCTTCCTCATCCGAAGAAAATATTGAATATATACTGTGCGTATCATAAGCTTGAGCATTAATACCCCTTATCTTTCCCGAAATTATTGAAACACTATTTCCAGGGATTTTGATGACAGATGTTTTTTCAGTGCACATGCGAGAAAATAGTGTGGATTTACCGACGCTCATATTACCTACAATAGCGAGCCTTTGCATCTTGTGTTTGATGCAGGGTTCATCGGCTTTACAATCTGAACATTTTTTCATTTTTATATTACCTTCAATTTGTGTGCTCCAATAATGTTAGGTATAACAAACAAACTCTTTTATCAAGAAGAATATTTAAATTGACTTATTGTTTTAGTCATTATAAACAATACCTATGCAAAGTGGGGGGGAATATGGAAAAAAACGATAAGCTTTCAGAAAGTCTCGAAGATTATCTGGAAGTTATTCTTGATTTAGAAAGTGAAAGGAAAGTAGCCAGGGCAAAAGATATTGCTGAAAAAATGAAAGTTCAACGGGGTTCAGTTACCAGTGCATTGAAAAAGCTTGGGGAAAAGGGGTTGATAAATTATGAACCTTACAGCTTTATTACATTAACAGAAAATGGGAAAACCATTGCAAATGAAATAGCTCACCGGCACTCAGTGTTAAAGGACTTCCTTCTGAAGGTTCTGCAGGTTGATAAAGAAACAGCTGAATTAACTGCATGCCGGATGGAACATGCAATTGATAAGGAATCTCTCGAAAAGCTTTTAAGCTTTTTTGATTTTATACACAATTGTCCAAGAGCTGGTCAAGACTGGATTAAAGCTTTTGTGAATTATTGTTCAGATGGTAACCTTGAAAGCAAAAAATGTGAAAGTTGTATTGATGAATGTAATCAACAATTAAAGACTTTATCTTAGAATTATTTAGATTTCTACTTAGCCATCGTTAATATTTTTTGGCAGGAATAAGTGTGTTTGTATTATTCTTGTCATAATCTTCTAGAAGATAGTGGTTTTTTAAGTTCTTTACATAGACTAAAAGATCATCACCCTTCCATTCGCTTTCAGTTCCGGTTCCGTATGATTTTCCGTCAATATATACCCAGTAGCTCCCGTTCTTGTTCCTCCATAGAGTGCTATTCGGTGTATATATAATCTTGGCTGGCCGGAGGGTATTGTCAGATCTTTTTTTATAGTTTTCCATAAGGTAATATTTTTTGTGTTTCGGTACATAAGCGAGTAAATGATCATCAATCCATGCGTTATTGATTCCGGAGCTGTAGGATGTTCCGTCAACGATTACCCTGAAGTTTCCGTTTTTGTTTAGCCAGAGAGATCTATTGGGGGATTTTATAATTTTAGTTGGCCTGAGAGTATTGTCGGCTTTTTTGTTATAGTCTTCCATAAGGTAGTATTTTTTATGTTTCGGCACATAAGCAAGCAGATGGTTATCAATCCATACGCTTTTAGTTCCGGACCCATAGGATACTCCATCAATAATCACCCAGAAACTTCCGTTTTTATTCCGCCAGAATGTGTTGTTCGGAGTATGCATCTTTTTGGCCGGCCTAAGGGTATCATCAGCCCTGTGTTTATAATCTTCTAACAGATAGTATTCCTTTTTTGAGGGGATAAATACTAAAAGGTTGTCGTCCCACCATGAACTTTCAGATTCCTTCCCATAGGACTTACCGTTTATATAAAGCCAGAAGCTGCCGTCTTTATTTTTCCACTCAGCGCTGTGTTTCTTTTTTCTTTTTTTAACAACCCCGTTCTTTTTTTGTTTTTTTGTCTTCCCCTTTTGTTTACGCTTAAGTTGTTTTAATTTTATACGGGCCGAAACAGAATATTTCCCTTTTGGATAGCTGTCCAGATAAAACTCAAGGTCGGAAATGTCATCAGAAGCCTTTACAAGCATCCAGGCGTCAGTTTCAGGGTCGGGTATTGATGAAGTCGGTGAAGGTGTTTCAGTTTGTACCGTTTTAATTTTTGTTTTGGCCGTTTTCGGAAGCTGAAAGACAAAATCTCCTTCATCAAGATCCGGGTCTCTAATTTTTCCGTACTGGGGCGTCTGGATTTTACTATAATTAAGTACCTTATCATGAAGAAACATCCCCAGTTCTGTACCGGTAATATATCCGTCTCTATTAATGTCGGCCTCACCATTTAAGGCTTTTATGAAAGACGGAACAAATATACTTCTGGCAGGAACCTCTTCACCCGCACTTCCTGCGGTAATAAACTGTCTGACTGGACGTGATGTAAAGTCATTAATATGCGGAGGATGTTTTGGCAAAGCCCTTGTTTTAAAAATTGTTCCTGAAAAGCAGCTGTCAAAAAGGAAAAGGGCATGTTTTGACTCCATTTGACGGGCCCAGCTGAGAACCTGCCCCATATCAACTGCCTTGCGGAGAAATTTCTTTTCATCTTTCCTTGGATCTGGTGCATCGGTAGGAACAAGATAACCTTTTTTGCCGCTCTTTCTTGTATATCCGTGACCGGAAAAGAAAAACAGCAGGCGGTCATCCTTATTATATCCATATTCATCTATAAAATCCATAAAAGCACGAGATAATTCACGGCTGTTGGGATTTAATACTGTCTGTACACTAAACCCTCTTTTAGAAAGAAGGTTTTTAATTTTTTCTAATTCTCCGGGAATACTTTCAAGATCAGGCCAGCCATCTGTATAATCACTAACCCCGACAAGAAGAGCATGATTCCCGGAATAAAAGCCAACGTCATCCCCTGCTTTATTTTTAAATACAACTTTAAAACCTCTGCTTTGTTCTGCATAGGAGGCTCCTGAAATGCAATAAATTATAACGGCAATTGTCATTGCATAAAAGCAACATACATTTTTTAGCCTTTTCATAATATTTCCTAAAAATATAATAAGTTAAACATGTACACAGTGCTTTGTCTTTTATTGTGAGGCAAAATTTAGTATTCTTATATTTAATCACAAACAACGAATTGAAGCAATAATTTATGAAAAGCTCTTTATAAAATTAAACAAACAACAAGTTAAAATAAGATATCGTGATCATCGGATTAACAGATAAAAAAAGGAATTCTGCATCATGAAAAAAAACTATAAATGCTTTGTTTGAGGTTATGAAAAGCGCCTTATAAAGTTTATCGAAAACTACAAACCGATGACTAGTTTGTCTAACATTTTTTACTATATATTTGACCTATATCATTGACATTGTAAGAACAATATTGCAGAGTGAATAATTCATAGAACCACCTCAAAAGTTACGAGTGTTTACTTCGTGACAAATACTAAGAATAAGACATAGAAAGTTCAACATTAACATAGAAAATCTTAACGGAAGATAGCGTAAGCATTTTAATTAAATGAATTTTTTATAACGATCAGGAGGAATTATGGGACAGAAAGACACAAGTAAAGAAATCATGGATGTTAAAAATCCTGCAGAAGAAACTGGTGAAGATCCACTCGAAAGAACGGTTCGATGGGATGACTCAAATATGGATAGTACATATGCCAATGTGGTTAATATTTCCAGCACAAGGGAAGAGGTTACACTACTTTTCGGCACTAATCAGACCTGGCATACAGGTCAGCAGGAGCTTGCTATCTTATTGAGCAATCGTATGATTCTCAGTCCATTCGCCGCGAAGAGAATGTCGCTCTTACTCAATAATATTATGAGTCAATATGAATCCCGGTTTGGGAAAATTGAGACAGAATAAATAAGTGTCATTGCTGCAGAAGTGCTGAAATAAGAATATCGATACAACTTAATAAATTACGAAAAGAACCCATCACTGAATTTTTCCTTTTTGCGATATAATAATTTGAAAGAGATGTTATGAACCATAAGATTCTGAAAAATATAGATGTTTTTTCTGAACTCTCTCCAGGTGAGATAAATGACTTTTTGGCCAGTGCACAGAAAAAAAGGTATCCCCACGGCAGCATAGTGATACAAAGAGGTGATTTGGGTGATATTATCTATCTAATCCTCAAGGGAAGCGTCAAGGTTGTTCTGACCCACATAGAGGGGAGAGAGATTATTCTTAATGTCATGAAAACAGGTGATTACTTTGGTGAAATGTCTGTATTTGACTACATGCCCAGGTCTGCTACC